>DASXRA010000029.1:0-8101 GCA_036506855.1 Jatrophihabitantaceae bacterium | reverse complement strand
CATCTGCGGCGTGCGGTCCGCTGCTCGGTGGCGTCCCGGTATGGCGTGGCGTGATGTGGTCGCCGATGCTGGGCCCGCGGTGCGCCGCGACTGGCCGGGCAGTGTGTTGCTGGCCGGCGCACTGGTTGTCCTGGTGATCGTCGGCATCCAGGTTCCGGCGTTCGTCGTGATCCTGCCGGGACTGCTGGTCATGGCGGCAGTCGCGATCGAGCATCGGTTGCCGTCGCGGTGAGGTACGGCATCGTGCTCGCGGGCGCGTCCGGATACGGGCGGAGCTACCTGCGCGAGCTCGCGGCGCTCGAGGCGTCCGGCATGGTGCGCCTGCTCGGGGTGTGCAACGTGTCGCCGCTCGACGACGAGGGACGCGCGCTGGTCGGCGATCGCCCGGTCGACCGCGACCTGGCGCGCCTGCTCGACCGGACCCGTCCCGACATCGGCATCGTCGCCACCCCGATCCACACACACGTCCCCCTCGCGCGGCAGGTGCTCGACGCCGGCGCGAGCCTGCTGCTGGAGAAGCCGCCCGCGTCGACCCTTGCCGGGTGGCGCGACCTCGTCGCGCGCGCGTCCGGGCGGGCCGCTGCCGTCCAGGTCGGGTTCCAGAGCCTCGGCTCGGCGGCGTTCACGCATCTGCGGTCCCTCGTACGCGACGGCGCGCTCGGCGAGGTGCGCGGCGTCGGTGGGTGGGGCGCGTGGTCGCGTCCGGACGCGTACTACGCGCGCTCGCCGTGGGCGGGGCGGCGCACGCTCGACGACGGCACGCCGGTCGTCGACGGCGCGTTGACGAACCCGTTCGCGCACGCGGTCGCCACCGCGCTCGCCCTCGACGGCAGCACGGGCGCGGGCGACGTCGCCGGCATCGAGTTGGAACTGCTGCGGTCACGCGACATCGAGGCCGACGACACGTCATGCCTGCGGCTGCGCACCGCCCGCGGCACGACCATCGTCATCGCCGTGACGCTGTGCGCCGCGTCCGAGTCGGAGCCGGTGGTGGTCGTGGACGGCAGTCGTGGCCGCGCAGAACTGCATTACACGCGCGACGTCCTCGTCCTCGACGGCGAGGCGCACACCTTCGGGCGGACGACACCGTTGCGGAATCTCCTTGCCCACCTGGACGATCCGCGCCAACCGCTGCAGTCCGAGCTCGCCGGATGCGGCGGCTTCATGCGCGTCCTCGAGGCCGTGCGGCTCGCGCCCGGCCCGACGCCGATCGAACCGCAGTGGCTGCGCCGGCGCTGCACGGGCGTCGATGCGACGGTCAGCGTCGTCCAGGTAGAGCGCTCGATCCAGGATGCGGCCGAGCAGCTTCGGACGTTCAGCGAGCTTGGCGTGCCCTGGGCGCCACTCCGCGTGTCATGACCGTGCACCCCGCCGGCCTCAGCCGCTCCGCTCCTCGCTGCGTTCCTCGCTGCGCTGCGGTACTCGCTGCGATGCTCACGGCGGAGGCCGTCTCATGACGTCGCTGCGGGTGGGTGCCACCGAGGTGGGCCGCTACGGCTGGGACGAGGATCCGCCACCAGGGGCGGTCGCCCGGCCCGCGGTGCATCCGCTGCGCACGCTGGCCGGCACCGTCCTCACCGACGGGTGCCCAGCGGACCATCCGTGGCATCGCGGGCTCGGCTTGGCCCTGCCGGACGTGGACGGCGTGAATCTCTGGGGCGGGCCGAGCTACCTGCCGGGCACGGGCTACCAGGACGCCGGCCACGGCCTCGTCCGGCAGCGCTATCCGCGGCGAGTTCATGCTGACGGCGTCGAGGATTCGCTCACGTGGTGCGACGGCTCGGATGCGCCGCTGCTGCACGAGTCTCGCCGGGTGTCGGTGAGGGCATGGGCGGACGGTTGGTCGCTGCACTGGTCCAGCACGCTGACCGCGGCGGGTGCGCGCACGGCCGTGCTGAACAGCCCTGGCAGCCACGGCCGGGTCGGCGCCGGCTACGGCGGCTTCTTCTGGCGGCTTGCGCCTGTCGTCCCGGGTGGCCTCCGCGTATTCACGGCTGACGCCGACGGGGAGTGCGCCGTCAACGGCACCTGCGCGCCATGGCTGGCAGTCAGCAGCGCCGGGTGGACCGCCGTCCTCGCGGCGACCGATGCGCGCACTGCGGCGGATCCGTGGTTCGTGCGCGTGGCGGAGTACGCCGCGGTCGGTTCGGCGCTCGCGTGGGACCGCCCGCTCCACGTGACGCGCGACCCGTTTCGGATCACGCTGCGGCTGCTATTCGCCGACCACGCATGCGACCGAGCGGGCGTTGCGGACCTGCTGGCCGAGCAATGAGCGGGCCATCAGCGCGTGGCCGGCGTGCTCTCGCGCAGGACGACCTCGCAGCGCGCCATGCGCGTGCGTGGCGTGCGTCCGGGTTCACCGAGCACGAGGTCGAGTGCAGTGCGCCCGAGGTCTTCGAGGTCGACTCGCACGGTGGTGAGTCGCGGCGTGACGTCACGCAGCGTGGCGATGTCGTCGAAGCCCGCCACCGCCATTCGCCGTGGCGGCGGCATGCGGTGATCGCGCAGGGCAGCCATTGCCCCGACGGCCATCACGTCGTTGACGGCGAATATGCACGACACGTCGACCTTGCGACGCAGCAGTTCCCCGGTCGCGACGTAGCCTCCGTCGCGGGTGAACTCGCCGCCGACGACGTGGTCGTCGTCGATCGTGATGCCGTGGTGCGCGAGTCCGTTGCGGAAACCGGCCAGCCGGTCGACGGCCGTCAGCAGGTGCGACGGGCCGGCCAGCACGCCGAAGCGCCGGTAACCGAGCGCGACCAGTTCCTCGGCGAGGGCCCGGGCGCCGGCGCGGTTCTCGACGACGACCGTGTCGATAGGCAGCCGCCGCTGGCTGACGGCGGCAACGCGCCCGCGTCCGGACTCGAACCGTTCGACCTCGGTGCGCAGCCGGGCGAGCTGAGCCGGATCGGTGGTGCGGCTGCCGACGAGGATCACGGCGCGAACCCGCTGGCGGCGGAATGCCGCCACGTAGTCCGCCTCACGGTCGGGCTGGCGCAGCGTGCTCGACAGTGCGACCAGCAGGCCGGCTTGCTCGGCGCGTTCCATGACACCGGCTGCAATGCTGGAGAAGTACGGGTCGGCGATGTCGTGAACGACGACGCCGACGACGTCGAGGTGACCACGCACCATCGCCTGGGCAGCGGCATTGGCCGAGTAGTTGAGCTCCGCGGCTGTGGTCAGTACCCGCTCGCGCAGTTGCTCACCGACGACGCGGGTGCTGCCGTTGAGGACGCGCGACGCCGTCGCCAGCGAGACCCCTGCCTCGCGCGCTACGTCGGCGAGCGTCGCGGAACGGTTCACGGCGTCGGTCCTCCCCTCTCCGAACGCGCGTCAGGAAAGGGTTATCCCGACTCGTTCGAGGCGATGAGCTTACCGGACCACAGGGGCCTGACGTCCCATCCGCCGTGAGCTTGCGCCGTGGCGGGACCCGGCTGTACCTTCTTCGGAAAGCGTTTTCCAAGGAGTGATCGAATGAGTGATCGCCTGGGCGTGGTCATGAACGGCGTGACCGGGCGCATGGGCTATCGACAGCACCTGCTGCGCTCGGTGCTGGCAATCCGGGACGAGGGTGGCGTCGAGCTGTCCGACGGCAGCCGGGTACAGCTCGACCCGGTACTGGTCGGCCGCAGCGAGGCCAAGCTGCGCGAGATCGCGGAGCGGCACGGCGTGGAGCGCTGGTCGACCGATCTGGGTGGGGCGCTGGCCGATCAGTCCGTCCAGTTGTACTTCGACGCGCAGTTGACGTCGGTGCGGGCCAAGGCGGTCGCGGCGGCGATCGAGGCGGGCAAGCACGTGTACGTCGAGAAGCCGGCCACCGAGACGGTCGCCGAGACGCTCGAGCTGTCGAGAATGGCCGACGCCGCCGGTGTGAAGCACGGCGTCGTGCACGACAAGCTGTTCTTGCCGGGCTTGCTCAAGCTGCGCCGTCTCGTCGACGGAGGATTCTTCGGGCGCGTCCTCTCGGTGCGT
The DNA here is from genome assembly GCA_036506855.1 of Jatrophihabitantaceae bacterium. Classification (GTDB taxonomy): domain Bacteria; phylum Actinomycetota; class Actinomycetes; order Mycobacteriales; family Jatrophihabitantaceae; genus DASXRA01. Next base: position 4,129 of record DASXRA010000029.1, on the reverse strand, counting down.
GGCGAGTTCGGTTACTGGGTCTTCGAAGGTGACTGGCAGGACGCGCAGCGGCCGAGCTGGAACTATCGCAGCGAGGACGGCGGCGGCATCACGATCGACATGTTCTGCCATTGGAACTACGTACTCGAGAACCTGTTCGGCTCGGTCCGCGCCGTCACCGCGAAAGTCGTCACGCACATCCCGACCAGATGGGACGAGCACGGCGAGCCGTACACCGCAACTGCAGACGACGCGGCGTACGGGATCTTCGAACTGGACGGCGACGTGATCGCCCAGATCAACTCGTCCTGGTGCGTGCGCGTCGATCGCGACGAGCTCGTGCAGTTCCAGGTCGACGGCACGGAGGGTTCGGCGGTGGCCGGCCTGCGTGGCTGCCGGATCCAGCACCGGTCCATGACGCCCAAGCCGATGTGGAATCCGGACCTGCCGGTCACCGAACCGTTCCGCCGGCAGTGGGCCGAGGTACCCGACAACGACGACTTCGAGAACGGATTCAAGGCGCAGTGGCAGCAGTTCGTCCGCCACGTCGTCGAGGACGCCCCGCATCCGTACGACTTCCGCGCGGGCGCGCGCGGCATCGCACTCGCTGAGGCGGGGCTTCGCTCCTCGGCCGAGGGGCGCCGGGTCGAGATGGCGGAGATCATCCGGTGAGCCTCGTCAGATTGCCGCGGCCGGACGGCTCCCTGCTGGACCACACGCCAGGTGACGCGGTCGTGTGGGGCCGCCCGAGCCAGCCGATCACGTCACGGATCGCATATGCGGCCGCGCACGTGGCGGCGGACCCGATCGGCGACAACAGCCCGGGCGCACCGTCCACTGTGGACTGGGAATCCACGCTGGCATTCCGCCGCCATCTATGGGACTTCGGCCTGGGCGTCGCCGAAGCGATGGACACCGCGCAGCGCGGCATGGGACTGGACTGGCTGGCGACCCAGGAGCTGATCCGTCGCAGCAGCGCCGAGGCCCGCGCATCCGGCGGGCGGATCGCGGCCGGTGCGGGCACCGACCACGAGACGAGCTTGGCGAACGTCGACCAGGTTGTGACTGCCTACGAGCAGCAGATCGAAGTGGTCGAGGACGCCACGGCGCGCGTGATCCTCATGGCGAGTCGCGGATTAGCGGCAATCGGACGCGGCCCGGAGGACTACGCGAAGGTCTACGGACGGCTGCTGGACCAGGTGCGCGAGCCCGCTATCGTCCACTGGCTCGGCCCGATGTTCGACCCTGCGCTGGACGGCTACTGGGGCAGCGCTGACGTCGACGCGGCGACCCGGACATTCGTCGAGATCGTCACCGAGCACGCGGCGAAGGTGGACGGGGTAAAGGTCTCGCTGCTCGATGCCGCGCATGAGACCCGGCTGCGCGCGGCACTGCCGAGCGACGTACGCGTCTACACCGGTGACGACTTCCACTACCCGGAGCTGATCAAGGGCGATGGTGCGAGGCACAGCGACGCGCTGCTCGGCGCGTTCGCGGCGATCGCGCCGGCGGCGTCCGCGGCGCTGCAGGCTCTCGACCGCGGCGACGAGGCCCGCTACGACGAGATTCTGGACGCGACGGTCCCGCTCGCGCGGCACGTGTTCGCTACGCCGACGTACTACTACAAGACCGGAATCGCCTTTCTGGCTTGGCTTTCCGGGCATCAGCGGGGGTTCTGCATGGTGGGCGGGCTGCAGTCCGGGCGCAGTGCCGTGCACCTGGCGGAGGCGTACCGGCTGGCCGACGACCTCGGCCTGTTTCCCGATCCGGAACTCGCCGCAAGCCGGATGCGTGCCTACCTCACTGTCGCCGGGATTGCCGCATGACCCATCCTCCCGCCTCGGCCCTCCACTCCGCTCCTCGCTGCGTTCCTCGCTGCGCTGCGGTACTCGCTGCGATGCTCGTGAAAGACCTCGGCTCATGATTCAGCGACTGTCGCTGAACCAGATGACGACGCGAAGCTGGAGCGTGCCGGAAGCGGTTGCCGGATGCGCGCGCGCCGGCATCGACGCGATCGGGTTGTGGCGCGAGCCGCTCGGCGGCGTCGGGGTGAGCGCCGCGGCGAAGCTGATCGACGAGGCGGGCCTTCGCGTCTCGTCGCTGTGTCGCGGCGGGTTCCTGACCGAGGACGAACCGGTCGCTCGCCGCGCCGCCTTGGACGACAATCGCCATGCCATCGACGAGGCGGCCACGATCGGAGCGGCCTGCCTGGTCATGGTCATGGGCGGGCTTCCCGACGGCTCACGCGACCTGGCCGGCGCGCGCGCACGAGTGGCTGACGGCGTCGCCGAGCTGGCCCCGTATGCCGCCGAGCGCGGTGTGCGGCTGGGAATCGAGCCGTTGCATCCGGTGTACTGCGCCGACCGCGCGGTGGTCTCCACGTTGGCGCAGGCGCTCGATCTCGCGGAGCAGTTCCCGGTCGACAGCGTCGGCGTCGTCGTCGACACGTTCCACGTCTGGTGGGACCCGGACCTGTTCGCGCAGATCGCGCGCGCCGGCTCGCGGATCGCGAGCTTCCAGATCTGCGACTGGGTCACGCCACTCCCCGCCGACATGCTGCTCGCTCGCGGCATGCCGGGCGACGGGCACATCGACTTCGGGCCGATCACGGCCGCCGTGAACGCGGCCGGCTACGCAGGCGACATCGAGGTCGAGATCTTCAACCAGCGGGTTTGGGACACCGACCCGGACGTCGTCCTGGCGACCATGACCGAGCGGTACGCGGCGCTCATCCCCGCCGGCTGACCTAGGACGCCGGGCCGCACCGAGACGCGGCGGCCCGCTTCGCCGAACGCTTGTGGTCTGCTCACATTGATGTGAGCAGACCACAAGCAATGTGAGCAGACCACAAGCACCGTGAAGCGCGGACCCGAACCCCTGGAGCCTTCGGCGAGTGTTTATCGGCTCGAATGGAGCGACCCGGGTGCTTACGCTGTCGGCATGGCGCACTACTGCGTAGGCGCGAGTATGGCCATCGACTGGGGCGAGGACGGGCGGATCAAGGTCACGCGCCCGCTGCTGGGGCGGGTGTTCTCCTACTTCGCGCCGTACAAGCGCCGTGGCCTGCTGGTGCTGGCGTGCATCGCGGTCGGGGTGACGCTCGAGCTCGCGCCCGCCGTGGTGTTCCGGGCGTTGATCGACTACCTCGGCCGTGCCGATGCGCGGTTCGGGCACGTGCTGCTGCTTGTGGGTGCGGCGATCGGCGCGGTGGTCGTCGGCGGACTGGTCAGCGTCGCCGAGTCGTATGTGATCGCGTTGATCAGCCAGGACATCGTGTTCCGGTTGCGCCGGGAGTTGTTCGAGTCGCTGATCGATCAGCCGGTGTCGTTCTTCACCAAGAGTCGTTCCGGCGACGTGATGTCGCGGATGTCGAACGACATCGGCGGCGTCGAGGACGTGGTTGCCGACACGGTGTTCGGGATCATCAGCAACGCGCTCGTCGCGATCACCACGCTGATCTTGATGCTGACGTTCAGCTGGCAGCTGACCCTTCTCGTGCTCGTGCTGGTTCCGTTGATCGGGTTCCCCACCCGCCGCGCCGGCGAGCGCACGTACCGCGCCCGCACCCGTACCCAGGAGCAGATGGGTCAGATGACCGCGTACCTGCAGGAGGTCCTCGGCATCTCGGGGATCCTGCTGCTCAAGGCGTTCGGCAAAGCGCCGGCCGAGCGGCAGCGGTTCGGTGTGCTGAACGACGTGCTGCGCCGGCTGCAGATCCGCCAGCAGATGATCGGCATCTGGTTCCGGATGGTGATGGGCGTGGTCCAGACCGCCGGGCCGGCGCTGATCATCCTCGGCGGCGGCTGGCTGGTCATCAACGGCGACACCACCGTGGGCACGGTGTTCGTGTTCGCGACCGTGCTCGCCGCCCGGCTCGGTGGGTCGATCACGTCGCTCGCCGGCATCCACGTCAACGTCACCGGGTCGCTCGCGCTGTTCGGCCGGTTGTTCGAATACATCGATCGAACGCCGGAGATCACCGACAGCCCCGACGCGCGCCCGCTCGACGAGGTGCGCGGGGAGCTCACCCTCGAGAACGTCACGTTCAGCTACCCCGGTCAGAAGCGGCCCGCGCTCGACGACGTCAGCGCCGACATCGCACCGGGGCAGCTTGTCGCGCTGGTCGGCCCGAGCGGTGCCGGCAAGACGA
>DASXRA010000028.1:0-1590 GCA_036506855.1 Jatrophihabitantaceae bacterium | reverse complement strand
ACCCCGCCGGACGACGGCAGCGGTCGCGAGTCAGCGGTGCTCGTCGCGTTCGCCGACGGCCCCGGCATCCTGCTGATCGAGCGGGCAGCGACGATGCGCACGCATGCCGGTCAGGCGGCGTTCCCCGGCGGCGCCGCCGATCCCGGCGAGAGCCCGGAGCAGACCGCTCTGCGCGAGGCGCAGGAGGAGGTCGGCCTCGACCCCGCGAGCGTGCAGGTCGTCGCGACACTGCCCGCGCTTTTCCTTGCCCCGTCCGGATTCGTCGTGACGCCGGTGGTGGCGTGGTGGAAGGCGCCGCATCCGGTCAGTGCCATCGCGGTGGACGAGGTGGCCAGCGTCGCCGTCGTCCCGGTGGCCGAACTCGTCGACCCGGCCAACCGGTTCCGGGTCGCGCACCCGTCCGGATTCCGCGGCCCGGGGTTCGACGCGGGCGGGCTGTTCATCTGGGGATTCACCGCCCTGTTGCTCGATCGGCTGCTCAGCCTGGGCGGCTGGGCGCGCGAATGGGACGCGACGAGCGAGCGGGCGCTCCCTTAATCATCTTCGAAGCGGCAGCGGTAGCCTGCCACCCTATGACCACGCGGAGGGCGGCCACCCTGCTCGCCGCGCTCGCATTCGTCAGCCTCGCCGGATGTACGAACCGGAAGGCCTCACCGAACCGTGAAGGGTACCCCGGCGCGGCGACTGCTTCGGTCGTCGACGGCGTCCAGCAGATCACCCTCACCGTCGGCAACGGCTTCCGGTTCAGCCCGTCCACGATCACCGTTCATCAGGGGACGGTGAAGGTCACCCTCGTGCACAAGGGCACCGGCGCCCCGCACGACTTCTCGGTGACCGGCTTCCCGGCCGACAACGTGCCGCTCGCACGCGGAGGCGCGACCACCTCCGCCACGTTCACCACGCCGTCGCCGGGCTCGTACGAGTTCGTGTGCACGATCCATGTCGCCCAGGGGATGACGGGCACTCTCGTCGTCCTGCCGAGCTGACGTGACTGTCGTGGACTGGATCATCATCGTTGCTGCGATCGGCTACGCCGTCGGCGGTTTCCGCAACGGCGCCGTGGTCGGCCTGTTCTCGCTGGTCGGCTTCTTCGGCGGCGCCGCACTCGGCGCGCAGCTGGCCCGGCCGCTCGGCTCGTTCCTGGCCGGTGGGCAGGCGCAGGTTCCGGTTGCGATCGTGTGCGTCCTCATGGTGTCCATGGCCGGACAGCTGCTCGCGGTGTGGGGTGCAGGGCATCTGCGCCAGCGCATCACGTGGAAGCACGCACGCAACCTCGACGCTGGAATCGGATCGGCGCTCGGCGTGCTTGCAGTGCTGCTCGTCGCCTGGATGGTGGCCGTCCCACTGGCGTCCTCGCCGTACCCGTCGCTGTCGTCAGCGGTTCGCCGGTCGACGATCGTCCGCGGCGTCGACGGCGTGATGCCGACACCGGTGCGCGACGTGTACTCGTCGCTGCGGCACTTCATCGACCGCAGCGGTTTCCCGCCGGTGTTCGGCGACCTGCAGAGCACCCGAATCGTCGACGTCGGGCCGCCTGACCCGAACCTGCTGCATTCACGCGCCGTCACGGCGGTTCGGGCATCGGTGCTC
>DASXRA010000027.1:0-2055 GCA_036506855.1 Jatrophihabitantaceae bacterium | reverse complement strand
TGCTCAACGCGCTGTGGGCCAACCCGGACCTGTGGGAGCGCACGGCCGTGTTCATCAACTACGACGAGCACGACGGCTTCTTCGACCACGTGATCCCGCCGACCGCGCCGCCCGGCACGCACGACGAGTTCGTGTTCGACCTGCCGGTGGGGCTCGGGCCCCGCGTCCCGATGACCGTCGTGTCGCCGTGGAGCCACGGCGGCTGGATCGACTCGCAGGTCTTCGACCACACGTCCGTGCTGCGGTTCCTCGAGCTGTGGACGGGTGTCCGCGAGCCGAACATCTCGGCCTGGCGCCGCGCGATCGCGGGCGACCTGACGAGCTGCTTCGACTTCCGTTCGCTCGACACCACGATCCCGCTGCTGCCGGACACGGCGGAGCTGCGCCGGATCGCCGACGAGACGGAGTCCAAGCTGCCGGCGCCGATGCCGCCCCCGCCTGGCAAGCAGGTCGTCCCGGTGCAGGAGCCCGGATCTGCGCCGGCCCGCGCCCTGCCCTACCAGCCGCTGGCCAACGTGACGGTCGGCGCCGCCGAGGTGTCCGTCGCGCTGAGCAATGCCGGCTCGGCCGCGTTGCAGCTGTCGGTCTACTCGCGCGCGGCGGGCGTCCTCACGTCGCAGCGTGTCGACGTGGCGCCGCGCGGCGCCTCGACGGCTGCGGTGCCAGCCGTCGGCGAGTACGACATCGCCGTCCACGGGCCCAACGGTTTCCTGCGCGAGGCCAGCGGCAGTTCGGCGACCGGCGTCGAGGCGGCGGTGACGATCGCCGGCCCGGCCGGGCGGCCGAAGCTGCGGCTGACGCTCAGCAGTCCTGGTCCCGTCACCGCCCGGGTCAGCGGGCTCGGCGGTCCCGCGCGCTCGATCACTGTCGGGCCTGGTGGGACGTCGATCGACGTGGCCCCCGACCAGGGCCGGTACGACATCGGCGTGTCGCTGGACGGGCATGCGGACTACGCCCGGCGCTTCGCCGGCCATCTGGAGAACGGCGAGCCGAGCGTGACCGGATAACTAATCCTTCGCGCGCGTAACGGGCCGGTATGCTCCGGCAGCCGGTTTCGTCTCGTGTCGGGGAGTTACGTTGTCAGTTCGCCTGATGTCGGCGTACGTGTTCGGTGTCGTGGCAGTCGTCCTGATAACGGTGGGCGTCGTGATCGCGGGCAAGCCCGCGTCCGCCACGCCGCCGGCGCCAGTGCCGCCCGGTTCGGTCCCGGGGTCGTACAACGCGGTTGCTCCGTCGCGCGTGCTCAACACCCAGGCCGGGGTCGGGGCGCCGATCGGGGCTGTCGCGCCCGGAGGCCAGATTGCGGTACCGGTGCTCGGCCGGGGCGGTGTGCCGAGCTCGAACGTGTCGGCCGTCGCGTTGACGATCACCGCCGTCGCCCCGACCGCGGTTGGCAGCGTCACCGCATGGCCTGATGGCGCCAAGCCGTCGACGTCGACGCTGTCGTTCGTCGCGAACGTGACCCGCTCGAACTTCACCGTCACGAAGGTGGGCGGCGACGGGAACATCAGGTTGTCCAACAACTCGTCGGGCACTGTCCAGTTGCTCGGCGACGTCATGGGCTACTACGTCGGGGGCACACCCACCCAGCCCGGCTCGGCAGTCGCGACCGGACCGTCGCGGCTGTTCGACACGCGCTCGGGCCTCGACGTGCCCAAGGCGGCGATCGCCGCCGGCAAGACGCTGACGGTGCCGGTCAGCGGACACGCGGGGGTGCCGTCGGCCGGCGCCTCGGCAGTGCTCATCACGATCACCGCGGTCAGCCCCAAGCAGCCCGGCCGGTTGACCGTCTACGGCGCCGGGCAGGCCCAGCCCGGCACCACGAACATCTCCTTGATAGCCGGGCGGAACATCGCGGACTTCGTCACCGCACCGCTCGGCACCGGCGGCGCGATAACGATCCTCAACGGCAGCTCCGCTTCGCTGCAGGTCCTCGGCGACGTGACCGGCTACGTGCTCGGCGGCTCGCGCACCGCCGGCGGCACGATGAGCACGGTCGCGCCGACGCGCTCGGTCGACACGCGCTCCGGCCTGGGGGCGCGCAAGGGGGTCGTC
>DASXRA010000026.1:0-3107 GCA_036506855.1 Jatrophihabitantaceae bacterium | reverse complement strand
CGACCCCAGCGCCGTTCGAGCGGCGCTCAAGGGCGCCGACGCCGTCGTGTCGTGCATGCCCTTCCACCTCAATCTCGGCGTCGCCGAGGCGGCCCACGACGTGGGCGTGCACTACTTCGACCTGACCGAGGATGTCCCGACCACCAACCGGGTCATGGAACTTGCCGCGCTGCACGACGACGGTGTCGTCTACGCCCCGCAATGCGGCCTCGCGCCGGGGCTGATCGGCATCGTGGGCTCGGCGCTCACCAAGCACTTCGAACAGATCCGCAGCATCGAGCTGAAGGTCGGCGCCCTGCCACGGCACCCGTCCGGCCTGCTGGCGTACGCGTTCAACTGGTCGCCCGAGGGCGTCGTCAACGAGTACCTGAACGACTGCGAGGTGTTGCGCGGCGGCGTCCGGCAGATGGTTCCGGCGATGACCGAGCTGGAGCGGGTCGTCATCGGCGGCATCACGCTCGAGGCGTCACTGACCTCGGGCGGGCTCGGCACGATGTGCGAGACCTACGAGGGACGCGTGCAGCGCCTGGACTACAAGACGATGCGCTACCCCGGCCACTTCGAGCTGATGCGCTTCTTCTTCGACGAGCTCGGCATGCGCGAGCGGCGCGAGCTGGCCGGCGAGATCCTCGTCAACGCCAAACCCCCGGTCGACGACGACGTCGTGTACCTGCATGCCGCCGTCGAGGGAACCGCCAACGGCGTCGGCGACACCGCAGCCGGGCAGCTGACCCGCAAGCAGTACGTCCGCGCGTACCAGCCGCTGGAGATCAACGGGCGGCTGTGGCGGGCGATCTCCTGGACGACCGCCGCGTCGGCCGCCGCCGTGGTCGAGCTGGTGGCCACCGGCAAGCTGCCCGCCAGCGGCTTCATACGGCAAGAAGACATCCCGTTCGAGGCGCTGCTCGACACCCGCCACGGCGCCCTATTTGCAGAGCTAGGCAAGGTGTGACATGACCCTTCCCGCACACGGCGAACTCGTCGCCGAGACGACCGCGATCCTCCGCCGCCTCGGCGTGCCCGACCTGCCGGCCGACGGCGACCTGATCGCCCGGTCGCCCATCACCGGCGGCGAGCTGGCCCGCATCAGGTCGCACACCGCCGAGGACGTCTCGGCGATCATCGGCCGCGCGCACGACGCGTTCGCGCAGTGGCGCAGTGTCCCGGCACCGGTGCGTGGCGCGCTCGTTCGCGAGCTGGGTGAGTTGCTGCGCCAGCACAAGGACGATCTCGGCGCGCTCGTGTCGATCGAGGCGGGCAAGATCCGCTCCGAGGGGCTGGGCGAGGTGCAGGAGATGATCGACATCTGCGATCTCGGCGTGGGCCTCTCGCGCCAGCTGTTCGGGCTGACCATCGCGTCGGAGCGGCCGGGGCACCGGATGATGGAGCAGTGGCACCCGCTCGGGGTCGTCGGCGTCATCAGCGCGTTCAACTTCCCGGTGGCGGTGTGGTCGTGGAACACCGCGCTGGCGCTCGCGTGCGGCGACCCGGTCGTGTGGAAGCCGTCCGAGAAGACGCTGCTCACGGCCCTGGCCTGCCAATCGCTGGCTGCGCAAGCGGCCGCGCGCGTGGGCGCGCCCGAGGCGGTCTCGTCGGTCGTGCTCGGTGGCGTCGAGGTCGGCGAGGCACTCGTGGACGATCCGCGCGTGGCGCTGATCAGCGCGACCGGCTCGACCAGGATGGGCCGCTCCGTCGCGCCGCGGGTCGCCGGACGCTTCGGCCGGCTGCTGCTCGAACTCGGCGGCAACAACGCGGCCATCGTGGCGCCGTCGGCCGACCTCGACCTCGCGGTGCGCGGCATCGTGTTCTCGGCGGCCGGCACGGCCGGTCAGCGGTGCACGTCGCTGCGACGGGTGATCGCGCATTCGTCGATCGCCGACGAGCTGGTCGAGCGGATCAGGGCGGCATACGAGACGCTGCCGATCGGCTCGCCCCTGGCCGACGGAACTCTGGTGGGCCCACTGATCGACCGCAGCGCTTACGACGGATACGCCACAGCACTCGGCAAGGCGCAGGCCGACGGCGGCGAGCTCGTGGCAGGTGGTTCGCGCGTACTCGCCGACGAAGGTGTCGATGCGTACTACGTACAGCCGGCGCTCGTCCGGATGCCTGGACAGACGGCCATCGTGCGGGCCGAGACGTTCGCGCCGATCCTCTACCTGCTGACCTACGACGACTTCGACTCTGGCCCACAGAGCGCCCTAGCCTTGCACAACGACGTGCCGCAGGGCCTGTCGTCGTCGATCTTCACGCTCAACGTCCGCGAGGCCGAGCGGTTCACCGCCCCGGACGGCTCGGACTGCGGCATCGCGAACGTCAACATCGGCCCGTCCGGCGCGGAGATCGGCGGCGCGTTCGGCGGTGAGAAGGAGACCGGCGGCGGGCGCGAGTCCGGCTCGGACGCCTGGAAGTCCTACATGCGCCGCGCCACGAACACCGTCAACTACTCGACCGACCTGCCGCTGGCCCAAGGCGTCGAGTTCGGCTAGGCCAGGCGGGTGACCTCGACGCCGACCTCGAGCGTCGAGGTGCCCGATCCGCCGATGATCCCCTTGATCGGCGGCACGTCGTTGTAGTCGCGGCCGCGGCCGACCATGACGTGCCGCTCGCCGACCGGCGCGTCGTTGGTCGGATCGTGGGCGGTCCATTCGCCGAGCCACCACTCCACCCAGGCGTGGCTCTCGCCGGTGGCCGGCTCGCCGATCGCTGGGTTCTGCTTCGGATGCAGGTAGCCAGACACGTAGCGCGCCGGGACGCCGAGATGTCGCAGTGCTCCGACGACGAGGTGGACGTAGTCCTGGCAGACGCCGCTGCGTGATCGCCACGCCTCGCTCGCCGCCGTATGCACTCCCGTCGAGCCGGGCAGGTAGCTCATGGCCGTGTTCACCCGCGTGCACAGGGCGAGCGCGGCCTCGTGCGGGGTCAGCCCGGCGGCGCACTCGTCGGCCAGCGCGGCCAGCTCGCCGTCCGGCTCGGACGCCTGGAAGTCCTACATGCGCCGCGCCACCAACACCATCAACTACTCCACCGAGCTGCCCCTGGCGCAAGGCATCCGCTTCGACGTCTGATAGCCGCAGTCCACTCGTCCTGGGCTGCTTCGAGCACGT
>DASXRA010000025.1:0-2554 GCA_036506855.1 Jatrophihabitantaceae bacterium | reverse complement strand
AGCGTGGGGGCTTGATCCCGCCCAGCCCGAACTTGCCGAAGGGCAGCGGGCGCCGATCGAGGGGAAGAACGGGTTCGGCAGCCGCGGCTATCGCGGTCCGTGCCCGCCAAAGGGCGCTGCACACCGATACGTCTTCACCGTCTACGCGCTCGACCAGCGCCTCAGGCTTGCGGCGGGCGCCGCTGCGCGGGAGTTGCGCAAGGCCGTGCACGGGCACGCGCTTGCGCAGGGCAGCCTTACCGGGCGGTACGGCCGGCAGGGTCACAACAGCGAGCTCTACGACTTCCCCGCGTTCGCCAACACGCCGGGCGTGGCGCCGCTGCCCGGCTGGTTGCAGAGCGACCCGTTCGGCTCGCAGCCAGCCGACAAGCTCGCGCTGCTGGCCGACGCTCAGCAGTGGAGCACCAACGTTGGCCACCCGGGACCGGCGAACGCGGCGATCGGCGAGATCTTCAACACCAACGTGCTGCCGACGATGATGGCGAACGCCGCCCGGGGCAAGACGAGTCCGAAGGACGCCGTCGTCTCGGCGCACAACCAGTGCGAGCAGATCTTCGCCAAGTGGCGCAAGCAGGGCCTGGTCGGCGGATCCGCGTAGGGCAGTCATGGCGGTCGTCGAGACGCGAGACCTGCGCAAACATTTCGGAGACACGCACGCCGTCGACGGCATTGATCTGGCAACCGCCGAGGGCGAGTACCTCGTGCTACTCGGGCCGTCCGGATGCGGCAAGACGACGTTGCTGCGGGTGATCGCCGGGCTCGAGCAACCCACCGAGGGCGACGTGCTCATCGGCGGTCGCGTCGTCACTGGGCTGCCACCGCGGGCGCGCAAGATCGCGATGGTCTTCCAGAGCTACGCGCTCTACCCGCACAAGACCGTCTACAAGAACATCGTGTTTCCCCTCGGCGCGCAGGGTGTTCCGAGAGGCGAGTGGGACGCCAAGGTGAACTGGGCGGCGGACGTCCTGGGCATCCGTCCCCTGCTGCAACGCAAGCCGCGCCAGCTCTCCGGAGGCGAGCGGCAACGCGTCGCGCTGGCCCGGGCGCTGGTGCGCGAACCGCATGTGTTCCTGCTCGACGAGCCGCTGTCCAACCTCGACGCCAAGCTGCGCGCCGCCGCCCGCGAGGACCTCAAAGAGTTCCAGCAGCGGGTCGGCATCACCACGATCTACGTCACGCACGACCAGATCGAGGCCATGGGTCTCGGTGATCGCATCGCCGTGCTCAACGCCGGCCAGGTGCAGCAGGTCGGCACGCCGCAGGACATCTACGACCGCCCGCAGAACACATTCGTCGCCACGTTCGTCGGCTCGCCGCCGATGAACCTCCTCGACCGCGACGGCACGCTGGTCGGGTTCCGTCCCGAGGCGTTCCTGCCGGGCGCGCTCGTCGGCGATGCGCCGGGTCAGCTCACCCTCGACTTCCACGTCGTGCGGGCCGAGTACCTCGGCTCGGACCGCTACGTGTACGGCACCGTGCCGGCGATCGACACGGAGTCGAGGGTCATCGCCAAGTTGCCTTCGACGGTGACCACGCCGATCGACGGCGACACCGTCGTGCCGTTCGCCATCGCCGGCGCGAACCTGCATTTCTTCGACGCTGCCACCGGCGAGCGCACCGCCGCGAAACGACTGCCATGAGCGTCCTGGACGAGGTCGCAGCCCGGCCGACTGAGGAGCGCCGGCGGCGGCGCTACCTGTTCGACCGCGAGCGCGTGCTCGGCCCGGCGCTGCTGTTGCCGGCGGTGCTCTACCTCGTGGCGGTCGTCGGCTACCCGCTCGTGCTCGCGATCCTGTACGCGTTCAGCGACGTGACGACCGGCAGCCAGACACTGCACTTCGTCGGCTGGTCGACGTTCCGGTCCGCGATCGACGACCCCGTCTTCGGCACCGCGCTGCGCAACAGCTTCCTGTTCACCGCGATCTCGCAGGCGTGCGTTGTCGTGCTCTCGACCGTGCTGGCCTTCGTGCTGACCCAAGACTTCCGTGGCAAGTGGTTCTTCCGCTTTCTCGTGCTCCTGCCGTGGACGACGCCGGTAGCACTGTCGGCGGTCATCTGGCTGTGGATGCTCGACTCGATCTTCAGCCCGTTCAACTGGCTGCTCGTCAAGCTGCACGTGCTGTCTCCCGGCGGGCACGTCGTCTGGCTCGGCGGCGAGCACCTGGCGATAGGTTCGGTGATCGCACTGCAGACCTGGCGCATGCTGCCGCTGGCCACCGTCATCGTCATGGCCGGCCTGAGCTCGATACCGCAGGACATCAGGGACGCCACCGAGGTCGACGGCGCCCGGTTCTGGCGCCGCACGTTCCAGATCGACCTGCCACTACTCGCGCCGGTCATTCTGGTCGCGGTGCTGTTCGGCATCGTGTTCACGTTCGCCGACATGGCCGTGATCTTCATCCTGACCGGCGGTGCCCCCGGAAACGGCACGCAGGTGCTCGCGTCCTGGGCGTTCTACAAGGGCATCAACGGCGGCAACCTGGCCGTCGGTGCGGCCGACGCGGTGTTCATGTTCCCGGTGCTGCTCGCCCTGGCCGCGATCGTGCTGCGCTTC
>DASXRA010000024.1:0-4853 GCA_036506855.1 Jatrophihabitantaceae bacterium | reverse complement strand
GGCGTTGCCATTCGCCGACGAGCTGGCCGCGCTCGCCATCAGAATGCCGATTCCACCACTCGAGATCGAGCGCAAGCGCGCTGACTATCGCGAATTGGCCGCGGCGGTCGCGTCCGTGCAGCCCGACCTCGTCTTCTACGGCGGAATCATCCAGAACGGCGCGGGACCGCTGTGGCGCGCGCTACGCCCGGTGTTGCCGCAGGTCACCTTGATGGGCGCCGATGCGCTGTTCGAGCGCGCATTCATCCAGGACGCCGGCGAAGCCGCCGAGGGAACGCTCATCACATTCGCCGGCATAGCGCCCGAGTTGCTCACCGGCTCGGGTGCGCGGTTCGTCAAGCGCTACCAGGAACTGGTGGGCAGCCCACCCGAAAGCTATGCAGCCTCGGCATACGACGCAGTCGGCGCCGTTCTTGGGGGCATCGCTCGCTCAGGGCCTCGCGATCGCGCGGCGATAACCCGTGCCGTGCTGAGCACGCGCGACTTCGACGGCCTGCTCGGTCGATGGAGCTTCGACTCGAACGGTGACATCGACCTCGATCGCGGGACGCGGCTCGTCGTCGCCGGCGGGCAGTTCGTCGCGCGCGAGACGGCTCCGCTAGGCCCGTGACCGGAGTCAGGCCAGCCGGTCGAGCACGCGACCGATTGCGGCGAGCCCTCGGCCCAGCTCGTCGGCCGACACCGTCAACGGCGGCCGGAAACGCAGGCTGGACGTGCCGCAGCCGAGCACCAGCACCTGCTCGTCCTCGCGCAGGCCCGCGATCAGCGCGTCGCGCAACTCCGCACTCGGCAGGGTGAAGGCGCACATCAGGCCACGCCCGCGGACGTCGCGCACGATCTCGTGTTCGGCCGCCAGGGCGTGCAGTCCGCCGAGCAGGTGCACGCCCAGGCCGGCGGCGCGCGCGATCAGGCCGTCACGTTCGATGATCTCGAGGACGCGGCGCGCGCGGACCATGTCGGTGAGGTTGCCGCCCCAGGTCGAGTTGATCCGTGACGAGACGGCGAAGACGTTCTGCGGCACCTCGTCGACGCGCCCGCCGGCCATCACGCCGCACACCTGGGTCTTCTTGCCGAACGCGACGACGTCGGGCTGCACGCCGAGTTGCTGGTATGCCCAGGCGGTACCGGTCAGGCCGACGCCGGTCTGCACCTCGTCCAGGACGAACAGCGCGTCGAACTCCCGGCACAGTGCCTGCATCGACTGCAGGAACTGTGGACGGAAGTGGTTGTCGCCGCCCTCGCCCTGGATCGGTTCGGCGATGAAGCAGGAGATGTCGTCCGGGTGCGCCTCGAACGCGGCACGCGCCAACGCCAGGGACTCCAGCTCCGCCGCCTCGACGTCGGCCGTGCCGTTGATCGACGGCGCCGGGATGCGCGGCCAGTCGAACTTCGGAAAGCGCGCGACCTTGTTCGCGTCGGTGTTGGTCAGCGACATCGTGTAGCCGGTGCGGCCGTGGAACGCGTTCTGCAGATGCAGCACCCGCGTGCCCAGCGACGGGTCGATGCCGTGCGCCTCGTTCCAGCGGCTCTTCCAGTCGAAGGCGACCTTCAGCGCGTTCTCGACGGCGAGCCCGCCGCCCTCGATGAAGAACAGGTGCGGCAGCGCCGGATCGCCCAGTACCCGCACGAACGTCTCGACGAAGCGCGCCATCGGCACGGAGTACACGTCGGAGTTGCTCGGCTTGTTGACGGCGACCCGCGCCAGCTCGTCGCGGAAGGCTGCGTCGCCTGCGAGTGACGGATGGTTCATACCCAGCGCAGAGGACGCGAAGAACGTGAACAGGTCGAGGTAGGACGTGCCGGTGCGGGCGTCGACGAGTTGCGAGCCGCGCGAGGCGTCGATGTCGAGCACGAACGCGAATCCGTCGGCCAGCATGTGCCGGGCGATCGTGTCGTGAACCTGCGCCGCGGTGATCTCATTTGCGGCAACGGAGGCAAACGCGGACATGGCCGGAGCCTACAAGAATGCTTCCTGTGCAAACGCTTGACGACCGATGAATCTACGGTGGCGACGCCTTGTCTGCCGGCTGCTTGTCGTCCGCCCCGACGACGGGATGCGCCCGGTTCTCGAAGAACGTCTGCAGCACGACCGTCGTGCGCGTTGACACCTTGGCCCGGCGCCGGATCTCGCGGATCAGCGCCTCGAGCGCGGTCGGCGAGCTGACCCGCACGAAGATCACGAAGCTGTCCTCACCGGCCACCGAGTGGCAGGTCTCGATCTCGCTGAGGCCGGCGAGCCGGTCGGGAACGTCGCACTCGTGGTCGTGGTCGAGCGGCGTGATCGCGATGAGGGCCGCGAGCGGGAGGCCGAGCGCCTCGGGATCGACGAGGGGCCCGCTAGCCCTGGATGATGCCGTCGGCTTCGAGCCGCCGCACGCGGGCCTGCACGGCCGAGACCGACAGCCCGGTCGCGTCCGCGAGTTGCTTGAGGGTGCGGCGCCCGTCCCGACGAGCGCCGCGGCGATCAGGCGGTCGATCGGATCGTCCAGCGGCCGTGCCGTGTCCGTGACGCTGGTTGCCTGTCGGCCAGAAGCCCGTGCTGCCGGCCGAATGACCAGCAACACGGGCTTCCACGACGGTGGAGGTGGCGGGAATCGAACCCGCGTCCTCCGTCGCCTCAACAGGGCTTCTCCGGGCGCAGTGTGCCTTGCCGCTACTCGGCCCCACCGGTCTTGCACACAAGCCGGTGTGACAGGCCCAGTCGCTGTGAGTTGTCCCGTCCAGGCCCGCGACCGGCGAGGACGGTAAGTCACCTAGCTGACGCCAGCGAACCGAGCCGGTGACGAACCCGGGCTGACGGAGCCGCTATCGCTTAGGCAGCGAGAGCGAACTCAGCGCGATTGGAATCGGCGCTTATTTTGTTTGCGTCGCTTTTTTAACGAGGTCAGCAACGCGGTCCTCGGCCCGCTTCCCCTGTCTCGACGTCCGGAGTCGAGACCATTCACCCCCTGGATTGGATGGCTTACTCATCCGAGGGTACCGGCAGAGCGTCCCGCACCGGTACAACTGACAATGTGGCACGAGAGCCAACCGTCGCGCGGGAGATAGAGAGCAAGTACGACATTGCTCCCGATTTTGCCATGCCCGACCTGAGACGGTTTGCCGACAGCATCGCCACTGACACGGTCAACCTGTCGAGCACGTACTACGACACCGCGGACCAAGACCTGCTGCGCTACCGGCTGACGTTGCGCCACCGTGCGGGCGACGCCGATACCGGCTGGCAGCTCAAGATCCCGGGACGCGGCGAACGCACCGAGTTGCATTGGCCGCCCGGCGACGAGCTGCCCGACGAGTTGCGGGCTTTGCTCCGCCCGTTCGTGCGCGACAAGCCACTCGCGCCGTCCCTGCGCCTGGACGTCACCCGCGTCCGCTACCGGCTGCACACGAGCGACGATGAGCTGATCGCCGAGATCGCCGACGACGACGTGCGGGCGGTCGGGCTGGGCGCCGAGGTACGCGCGCCGCGCTGGCACGAGGCCGAGATCGAGCTGGGGCCGGCCGGGTCGCACGCCGTGCTGGCCAAGGTCGGCGGAGCCCTGCGCAAGGCGGCCGCCCGCCCGTCCACGAGTCGCTCGAAGCTCGCCCGGGCGCTGGTCGGCATCGGCAACGAGGGCGTGGGTACGCCACGGACGTCAGCCGGTGCCGTCCTGGTCGACTACATCGCCCAGCAGTGTGACGCGCTGGTCGCCGGGCACTTCGCCGTCCAGCGTGATGCCGACGAGTCGATCCACGACACCCGAGTCGCGTCGCGCCGCCTGCGCAGCACGCTGCGGACGTTCGAGCGATGCTTCGACGCCGACCAGGCCAGTGCGTTCGAGGACGAGCTCAAGTGGCATGCGTCCGTCCTCGGCGACGTCAGGGATCTGGAGGTGCTGCGCGAACGGTTGGCAGCGGCCGTCGCCGACCTGCCGGACGATCTCGTGGTCGGCCCGGTCGCCGACCACATCGACAAGCAGCTGACCGACGAGCTGTCCGTCGAACGTGCCGAGCTGCTCGAGGCGATGACCGGCGAGCGCTACGCGGAGCTGCTGGCCGAATCGACCCGCTGGCGCGACGACCCGCCGTTCACCGCGGCCGCGGGGCGTCCGGCGAGCACCTTGCACGAAGCAGTGGACCGGATCGAGAAGACGCTCGCCAAGCGGCTGGCCATGGCCGCGAAGAAGTCGAGCACGGACGAGCAGATGCACCGCGCCCGAAAGGCCGGCAAGCGCGTTCGTTACGCGGCCGAGGCGGCGACCGAGGCCGGCGATCCACGCGCCGACAAGATCGCCAAGAAGATCAAGCACCTGCAGGAGATTCTCGGCGAGTTCCAGGACAGCGTGGTCGCAGCCGAGCTACTGCGCCGCCTGGCGTCCGACGCGTCGGAGCGCGGCGAGGACTCCTTCACCTACGGCGTGCTCGTGGCCGAAGAGCGCCAGCGCGCCGCGGAGGCGCGGCGGCGTACCCGCAAGCAGGGCTGACCCGCCGCGCTTTTGGTCGCCCGGACCGCTTATAGCGGCTCGGCCGGCCAAAACCGTGCGCTACCCCATGCCCTTGGCGCGGCGGCCGAGCGCCTTGCGCACCTCGCGGTCGGCGTCGCGTCGAGCGAGATCCTGCCGCTTGTCGTAGGACCGCTTGCCCCGCGCGAGGGCGATCTCGACCTTGACCTTGCCCTCGGCGAAATACATCGAGAGCGGGACGAGCGTCAGGCCGCTCTCCTTCGTCTTGCCGATCAGTCGAAGGATCTCGGCCTTGTGCAGCAGGAGCTTGCGAGTGCGCCGCGGCTCGTGGTTCGTCCAGCTGCCCTCGAGGTACTCGGGGATGTGCACATTGCGCAGGAAGACCTCGCCGTCGTCGATGGTGGCGAACCC
>DASXRA010000023.1:0-2264 GCA_036506855.1 Jatrophihabitantaceae bacterium | reverse complement strand
GTGAGCGTCGAGGAGTTGCGCGGCTACGCCGCCAGGGGTGAGTTCGCGAGTGGGAGCATGGGGCCGAAGGTCGAGGCAGCGTGCCAGTTCGCCGAGTCCGGGCGCGGATTCGCGGTCATCGCCTCGCTGGAGCGCATCGACGAGGCGCTCGCCGGCACGTCTGGCACCGTCGTCACCGCCTGACCCGGTTTTGGCCGCCCGAGCCGCTCATGGCGGTCCGCCTGACCAAAACCGGCGCAGCGAGCGCGTCAACTAGGCTCGATTCCGCCATGAAGACCTTCGACGCGCTGTTCGCCGAACTCGCCGAGCGTCAACGCGACCGCCCGCCTGGTTCGGCGACGGTCGAGGCCCTCGACGCCGGCCTGCACGCGCAGGGCAAGAAGGTGGTCGAAGAGGCCGCCGAGGTGTGGATGGCCGCCGAGCACGAATCGGCCGAGCGCGCCGCCGAGGAGATCAGTCAGCTGTTGTATCGCGTCCAAGTCCTCATGCTCGGCCGCGGGCTCACGCTCGCCGACGTGTACCGACATCTGTAGGCACGCCAGCCCTCATCCCCGCCTACAGACAGGTCCGCACATGCTTCGAATCGCCGTTCCGAACAAGGGCTCGCTGGCCGAGCCGGCCAGCGAGATGCTCGTCGAGGCCGGTTACCGCCAGCGCAGCGACAACCGCGAGCTCGTCCTCGTCGATCCCGCCAACGACACCGAGTTCTTCTTCCTCCGCCCGCGCGACATCGCCGTCTATATCGGCTCCGGGCGCCTCGACGTCGGCATCACCGGCGAGGATCTGCTCCTCGACTCGGCGGCCGACGCCGAGGCGATCCTGCCGCTCGGATTCGCCGGCTCGACGTTCCGTTTCGCCGCGCGCACCGGCGCCGGTCTCAGCCTCGCGGGCCTGTCCGGCAAGCGGGTGGCCACCGCGTACCCGGGCGTCGTGTCCGCGTATCTCGCCGAGCACGGGATCCCGGCCGAGGTGATCCGGCTCGACGGCGCGGTCGAGACGGCAGTGCGCCTCGACGTCGCGGACGCGATTGCCGACGTCGTGTCGACCGGCACCACGCTGCGCAACGCCGGCCTGGAGGTCTTCGGCGAGCCGCTGCTGTCCAGCCAGGCCGTGCTGATCCGCCGCCGCGGTGCGCCGGCCGAGCCGCAGGTCGAGCAGCTGAAGCGGCGCCTGCAGGGCGTGATCATCGCCCGGCAGTACGTGTTGATGGACTACGACGTCAACGACGACCTGGTCGAGAAGGCCGTCGCGATCACGCCGGGCCTCGAGTCGCCCACCGTGTCGCCGCTACATGAAAAGGGTTGGTGCGCCGTGCGCGCGATGGTGGCGCGCACCGACACCCACCGGGTCATGGACGAGCTGTGGGAGCTGGGCGCCCGCGGCATCATCGTCACCGACATCCACGCGTGCCGGTTGTGAACGACATGGTGATCACGTCCCGTCCGATATGGATGACCCGCATCGCGATCGGGACGGCCGCGTTCGTCTTCGCGGTGTTCATCGTCGTCGCGATCGTGATGCCGCAAGCCAACGCCGGCGCGCACTTCAGCGTGAAAGACCAGGTGGCCACCGGCGTGCTCGGCGTGATCCTCGCCGGGTTCATCCTCGTGCTGACCCGACCGCGGCTGCGCGCCGACGCCGACGGCGTCACGATCCGCAACCACTGGGGTCCGTACAAGACGATCCCGTGGGACCTGGTGGTCGGCGTCGAGTTCCCCGCGCGCCGCCGGTTCGCCCGGCTGGTCCTGCCCGGCGAGGAGACGATCGCGCTGTACGCGGTGCAACGCGTCGACCGCGAGCAGTCGGTCGCCGTCATGCGCGCGCTTCGCCAGTTGTTCGCACAGACTCACGCGGCAGTCAACGGCGCCTGACCATGCTCGCCGGTGCACTGCTTGCCGGGCTAGGCGTCCTCGTGGTCGCCGCACTGCTGATCCGGGTCCGGCGACGCCGTGACCTCGGTACGTCAGCCGACCGCGCCACGTTCGCGGCGCTGCACACGGCAAGCCTCGCCGCTCCCAGCCTGCGCGAAGGGCTGACCGCGCACGGTGCGCAGCGGGCCGCCAGGCATCTGCGTGCCCTGCTCGGCACGTCGGCGGTCGCGCTCACCGACCGCTCGACGACGCTTGCCCTAGACGGCATATCGCACAACCACGCCGAGCAGGCCATCGCGCACGTCCAGGCCGTCCTGCACTCGGGCGGCACCGACGTCCTGGGCCCGCAGGTCGTCTCGTGCGGTGCGCCTGACTGCCCGGTGCGGGCCGCCG
>DASXRA010000022.1:0-7297 GCA_036506855.1 Jatrophihabitantaceae bacterium | reverse complement strand
GGTGCAGTTGCGCATCGACCAGGCGCAAATCCTGCGCCTGGGTGGGCTTGCGGACTTCCAGTTCGCCGCCGAGCTGTTCCGTCGCGCGCGGCGCAATGGACACACCATCCGGCAAGCAACCGATTGTCTGATTGCGGCCGTGTGCATTCGCGAGGGTGTGCCGCTGCTGCACGACGATGCGGACTTCGACCGGATCGCCGACGTGTCCGAACTAAAGGTCGCCTAGGTCGGGCATCTGGAAGCTGATCAGCTCGAACGACACCCCGAACTTCGCGCCCAGCCGGCTGCCCGTCATGCGCGCGAACGATTCGAGGAACTCCGCCGGCTCCGACATCGGCCCGCCGCCCAGTCCAGCCAGGTAGGCGGCATGCGCCTTGAGCGACTCGATGCCCGTCGCGAAGGTCTCGGTGACGTCGACGCCGTGCTTGCCGTCCGGCGACCCGCCGACGAACACCGCCCGGACGCCGTCCCAGGGCTCTAGCCCCTCGTCGAGCAGCTCGCGGAACACCCAGCGGTTGCCCGCGTCGCGCACCGCGTCCACGACGGCGTGCCCGCAGGCGATGTGGTCGGCCTGGTTCAACATGCCGGGCGCCCACGAGTCGCGGTAGTTGCTCGTGATCACGATCTCCGGACGCGTCCGGCGAACCGCCCGGGCGATGTCGCGGCGCAGCGGCAGGCCGTACTCGAGCATGCCGTCGGGATGGCCCAGGAACGAGACGTCGTCAACCCCGACGATCGCGGCGGACGCGCGCTCTTCCTGCTCGCGCAGCGGCCCGGCCTCTTCCGGCGTCATGCCGTCGATGCCCGCCTCACCGCTCGTCGCCAGGCAGTACGCGATGCGCTTGCCCTGTGCGGTCCAGCGCGCGATCGCGGCAGCAGTGCCGTACTCGAGATCGTCGGGGTGCGCGACCACAGCCAGCGCGCTCGTCCAGGTCTCGTCGATCGGTTGCAGCGGTTCCGGAGTCGTCATGACCCCGACGCTACCGCGTGTCGATCAGACGTCCTGCTGGCGTAGGTACCTGCCGAAATGCGGGACGGTGAACGCGATCTGGCCGCGCTGCCCGGAGTAGACGAGGCCCTTCTTCAGCAGCGCATCGCGGGCCGGCGACAGCGACTGCGGATTGCGATGCAGCGCCTCGGCGACCGAACCGGTGGCGACCGCGTCGTCCGCGCCGTCGTCGGCAACCTCGGCCATCGCGCGCAGGTACTCGCGTTCGGCCGGCGTCGCCCGCTCGTAGCGTGACCCGAAGAATCCGACTGCGAGCTCTGACTCGGCCTCGGGCGCGGCGACCCGGACGTCGGCGGCGGTGATCGGCGTCGCCGGCGCGACGTCCCAGGCGACCTTGCCGTAGGCCTGGACGAAGTAGGGGTAGCCCGCCGTGCTGGCGTACATGACATCGAGCGCGTCGTCGGTGAAGTCGGCGTCCTCGTCGCGTGCCGGACGGCGCAACGCGGCGTCCGCGGCCTCGCGTTCGAGCCGGTCGATCCGCGCGTAGCGAAACAGCCGCTCGGAGTAGGACTTGCTGGCCGACAGCACGGCCGGCAAGTGCGGCAGCCCGGCGCCGACGACGACGAGCGGCGATCCCTGCTGCGACACCTCGTGACACGACGCGCACAGCGCCGAGACGTCATCGGGCATCAGATCCTGCATCTCGTCGATGAAGATCGCGATGCCGCTGCCCGCGTCGGCCGCGAGCCCGGCGACGTCGGCCAGCAGTTCGACCAGGTCGATCTCGATGTCGCCGGAGTCGGCGCGTCCGCTCACGGCAGGGACGTCGATGCCCGGCTGCCAGCGGTCGCTCACCTTGCTCGGTTTGGACGTCCGCGGCTCGCGCTGCGCGAAGGCTTTCAGCACGCCGAGGACGTGCCGCTCCTCGTCCTTGTGCTTGCTCGCCAGTTCGCGGATCGCCAGGTGCAGCGCGGCCGCGAGCGGGCGGCGTAGCGGCTGGTCGGGGCGGGCTTCGAGCTTGCCGGTGCCCCAGCCCCGGCGCACCGCCGCGCTGCGCATCGCGTTGAGCAGAACGGTCTTGCCGACGCCTCGTAGCCCGGTGAGCACCACCGAGCGTTCCGGACGCCCTCGCGACACGCGTTCGAGCACCACGTCGAATGCCTTGAGCTCGGCGTCGCGGCCGGCCAGCTCGGGCGGGCGCTGACCGGCGCCGGGAGCGTACGGGTTGCGCACCGGGTCCACGATCGGACTGTATCTAGCTATCTAGCGAATCCCCGAGATTTGCCGAGATTCCGCAATCGTGTCGCGAGCGACGAGCGGGGCCGCCGGCTTGTCGCCGCCACGCTCAGCCCGCCGCCCGGTCCCCGGCCAGACGGTTGGCTCTGCGGACTGCTTGTGGTCTGCTCACATTGATGTAGGCAGAGCACAAGCGTCGAGTGCAAACCACCTGACGATTTAGTTGCCGGGTTGCCGGGTTGCCGGGTTGCCGGGTTGCCGGGTTGGCGGTGGCTCTGCGGACTGCTTGTGGTCTGCTCACATTGACGTAGGCAGAGCACAAGTGTCGAGTGCAGCCACCTGTCCGGTGGGGTGTCCGGCGACGGGAATGTGTTCGGCTGGACCTGCCGCTGTGCGATCGGCGGAGCTCAGGCGTCGGGCAGCGTGAGGATCTCGGAGCCGTCGTCGGTGACGACGAGCGTGTGCTCCCATTGCGCCACCCACGAGCCGTCGCTCGTGAGCACCGTCCAGTGGTCGTCCCACATGAACCAGTCGACGCCGCCGAGGGTGAGCATGGGCTCGATCGTGAACGTCATGCCCGGCTCGAGCACTGTCGTGGCGCGCGGCTCGTCGTAGTGCAGGATCGTCGGCCTGGTGTGGAAGCTCGGACCCACGCCGTGACCGGTGTAGTCGCGCACCACTCCGTAGCCGAACCGCTTCGCGTAGGACTCGATCACCCGCCCGATCACGCTGATCGGGCGCCCGGGCGCGACTGCCCGGATGCCGCGCAGCATCGCCTCGTGCGTGCGCTCGCCGAGGTCGCGGACGTCCTGCGCGGCGTTGCCGGCGTAGAACGTGCCGCACGTGTCGCCGTGCACACCATCGCGATATGCCGTTATGTCGATCTTGACGACGTCGCCGTCCGCGAGCGGGCGCGAGTCGGGGATGCCGTGACAGATCACCTCGTTGACCGACGTGCAGAGCGACTTCGGGTACCCCTTGTAGCCCAGCGTGGACGGGTAGGCCCCATGCGCGATCAGGAACTCGTGGCCGATCCGGTCCAGCTCGTCGGTCGTGACGCCGGGCGCGACGTGCCTGCCCACCTCGACGAGAGCGTTCGCGGCGATGCGGCCGGCGACGCGCATCCGGGCGACGGTGTCGGCGTCTTTCACCATCGGGTCGTCGAGATCCGCGGGCCCCTCGCCGTCCACGTAGTGCGGCAGACGGATCGACGGCGGCACAGACAGGCGGGGTGAGATCGTGGCTGGTCGCAGGGACGTTCCGGCGGGCATGCGCTTATTCTTCCGGACGGCATCGTGAAGCGCCGCTCTGCGGAGGTGGACGGGTGAGTTCCACGATCGATCTGGGTCGGCGCGAGATCTTCGCGCGGCGGTTGACGGATGCGACGAGCGGGGCGTTCGACGTCGCCGCCGCCTATCTCGGGCTTCGCCTCGGCCTGTACCAATCGCTGGCCGATCACGGCCCGACGACCGCCGCCGAGCTGGCCGAACGAACCTCGACGAACGAGCGGCTCGTCCGGGAGTGGTTGGAGCAACAGGCCGCGACCGAGATCCTCGATGCGACGCGCGACGACGCGACGCGCGACGGCGAGGCGGGCCCTTGGCGGTTCGCGCTCCCTGCCGAACATGCGGCGGTGCTCCTCGATCCTGACGCAATCGACGGGATGGGCGGCACCGTACGTTCGCTCGTCGCCGAACTCGCGATGGTGCCACGCCTGGTGGAGTCGTTCCGCACCGGCCGGGGGATCCCGTACGCCGAGTACGGCCCCGACGAGGCTGATGGCCAGGCGATGTCGACCCGACCGATCTATCGCACGGAGTTATCTAGCTGGTTCGTCGCCCTGCCCGAGGTCACGGCCCGTCTTGTCGGAGGAAAGGTTCTCGATGTCGGCTGCGGGCTGGGTTGGTCGACTGTGAGCCTCGCGAGGGCGTTCCCGACCGCGCGGGTCGACGGGGTCGACTTCGACCTCGCGTCGATCGAAGCGGCCCGCGAGATCGCCGAGCGGGAGGGTGTCTCGGACCGCGTCCGCTTCGAGGTCCGAGACGCGGCCGAGCTTGCCGGCGCCGGGTACGACCTGGTGACGTTCTTCGAGATGCTTCACGATCTCGCGCGCCCGGTCGACGCACTTCGGGCCGCCCGCGAGGCGCTGGCTCCGGGCGGAGTTGTGCTGGTCGCCGACGAGATCACCGCCGATGCTTTCGCCGGACCGGCCGACGAGGCGGATCGGCGCCACTACGGCTGGAGCCTGCTCATGTGCCTCCCGAGCAGCATGAGCGAGCCCGGATCGGCGGCGACGGGCGCCGTTATCCGTCCGGCGACGGTCCGCGCCTACGCCGACGCAGCGGGCTTCGCGTCGACCCAGATCCTCCCGATCGAGAGCCTCGCCTTTCGCTTCTATCTCCTCCGCCCGCCGGGGGGATAGCCCGGACGGTCAGACCTCGACCACCATCGGCATCAGCATCGGTCGGCGGCGGTAGGTCTGGTCGACCCAGCGGCCGACCGTGCGCCGGATGGTGTGCTCGAGCGCGTCGGCGTCGCGAGCGCCCTCGGCCAGGGACTGCTCGACGACGGTGATCAGCTCCTTGCGGATCGGATCGAGCGCCACCGGGTCGTCGGTGAAACCCCGGGCGGTGATCTCCGGGCCGAACACCACCTTGCCCGAGTCGAGGTCGACGGCCACCAGGATCGAGATGAAGCCTTCCTCGCCGAGGATCCGCCGATCCTTCAAGGCGGCGTCGCCGATGTCGCCGACCGCCAGCCCGTCGACGTACACGTAGCCGACCGGAATGCGCCCAACCACCGAGGCCAGGCCTTCGACAAGGTCGACCACCATGCCGTCCTCGGCGAGCACGATCCGCTCGTCGGACAGACCGGTCGAGCGGGCGATCGCGGCGTGCGCGCGGATGTGCCGCCACTCGCCGTGCACCGGCATCAGGTTGCGCGGACGCACCGCGTTGAGCAGGTATCGCAGCTCGCCGGCCGGCGCGTGCCCGGACACGTGCACCAGGGCCGTCGACTTGTGCACGATGGTCGCGCCCATCCGCGACAGCCCGTTGATCACCTCGCCGACCGAGGTCTCGTTGCCCGGGATCAGCGAGGACGCCAGCACGATCGTGTCCTCGGGGCCGACCCGGATCGTGCGGTGCTCGCGGTTGGCCATGCGCGACAGAGCCGACAGCGGCTCACCCTGCGAGCCGGTCGAGACGAGCAGCACGCGGCGGGACGGCAGTTCCTCGGCGTCCTTGAGGTCGATCAGGACACCGTTGGGCAGATTGAGCAGGCCGAGGTCACGGGCGATCTGCATATTGCGCACCATCGAGCGTCCGACGAAGGCAACTTGCCGATCGGTCTCGACCGCGGCGTCGAGAACCTGCTGGACGCGATGCACGTGCGAGGCGAAGCAGGCGACGATCACCCGTCCGGTGGCCTTGGTGATGACGTCGGCGACGACGCGGCCGACATCGCGCTCGGACGGGACGAAGCCCGGCACTTCGGCATTGGTCGAATCCGACAGCAGCAGGTCGACGCCCTCGTCGCCCAGCCGCGAGAAGCCGGGCAGGTCGGTCAGCCGCCCGTCCAGTGGCGTCTGATCCATCTTGAAGTCGCCGGTGTGCAGCACGGTGTGCTTGCCGACCCGGATCGCCACGGCGAGCGCGTCCGGAATCGAGTGGTTGACCGCGAGGAACTCCAGGTTCCAGTTGCCGGCCGCGTGCCGATCACCTTCGCGCACCCGGTGCAGCTGCGGGCGGATCTTGTGCTGGTCGAGCTTGGCGGCGATCAGGGCGAGTGTCAGCCGTGACCCGATCAGAGGGATGTCGGGACGCTCGCGCAGCAGGTAGGGCAGCGCGCCGATGTGGTCCTCGTGGCCGTGGGTGAGGACGATCGCGTCGATGTCGTCCAGCCGGTCGCGGTAGTACTCCCAGTCGGGCAGCGTGAGGTCGACGCCCGGCGAGTTGGTCTTGCCGAGCAGCATCCCGCAGTCGACGATCAGCAGCCGGCTGTGCCCTGCCCCCGGGCGAAACTCGAACATCGTCATGTTGCGGCCGACCTCACCGATGCCGCCGAGCGCTACGACGCGCAGCGCGTTTGCTCGTAGCGCTGGAGGGGGGCCGAGACCGTTGCCTGTCACACGTCGAGGCTATCTGGCCGTGTCGCGGCAGACCCGCTAGCGTGCGCGGCCATGACCGAACCTCCCGCCTCGGCCCTCCACTCCGCACTGGCAGACCCAGCGCCCGAGGGCGCTGCCGCTGCGATGCTCGTGAAGGACCTCGGCTCGTGACCGAAGCGTTCAGCACGGACCAGGCAAAGGCCGTTGCCATTGGGGCAATCATCGTCGTGGTGGTGATCGGTGCGCTGCTCAGCTTCGTCGTCACGAAGATCACCGGACGGCTGATCGTGGCCGCCGTCGTGGTCGGGCTGGGCATCTTCGTCTGGACGCAGCGCGCCGATATCGAGGACTCCATCAACAAGTGCAAGACGCCGACGTTCTTCGGCATCCATCTGACGCCGAGCAAGGCGGTCACGGAGCACTGCCAGCAGATCGCGAACCGCTGAGACGCGCTACTTGTCGACCTTCTCGTCCCGCCTGGACCGCAGGTAGTGCACGGTGACCGGCAGCAGTGAGAGCACCACGACGCCGACCAGGACGGGGTCGATCAGTGGCTCGACGTGCTCGCGGACGTACTCGATGTGCCCGAGCCAGTACCCGGCGAGCAGCACACCGACCGTCCAGACAAGCCCGCCGATCACGGAGTAGGCCGCATACAGACTGAAGCGCATCTTGCTGACACCCGCCATGACGGTGGCCACGGTCCGCACGATGGGGACGAACCGCGCAAGGATCACGGTCCACGAGCCGAAGCGTTCGAAGAAGGCGTGCGAGCGGTCGACGTACTCGGGCTTGAACATCCTGGACTTCGGGCGGTCGAACACGTGCGGCCCGACGCGGTAGCCGATCCAGTAGCCGACCAGGTTTCCCGCGACCGCCGCGATCGGCACCGTGATCAGGAACGCCCACAGCGGGGTGTGCAGCTTGCCTACGGCGAGCAGCAGCCCGGCCGCGAAGAGCAGCGTGTCACCGGGCAGGAAGAAGCCGACCAGCAGCCCGCACTC
>DASXRA010000021.1:0-6701 GCA_036506855.1 Jatrophihabitantaceae bacterium | reverse complement strand
GACCGTGGCGTCGACGGGTTCCGCGTCGACGTCGCGCACGGCATGGCCAAGCCGGCCGGCCTGCCCGACGTCGACCTCTCCAAGCTGCCGGCGCGCCACGAGGGCCCGATGCCGTCGCTCGCCGACCTGCGCTGGGACCGTGACGGCGTCCACGATCACCTGCGGATGTTCCGCCGGGTGCTCGACTCCTACCCGGGCGATCGGATGGCAGTCGGCGAGGCGTGGGTGCCCGACGACGAGCGGCTCGCGCGCTACGTCCGTCCGGACGAGCTGAATCTCGCCTTCAACTTCCGGCTGGTGCAAGCACATTGGGGCGCCGATACGTTCCGGGACGCCATCAACAGTTCGCTCTCGGCGATGGCTCGTGTCGGGGCGCCGTGCACGTGGGTGCTGTCCAACCACGACGTCGTGCGGCATGTCACGCGCTACGGCGGCGGGGCTCTTGGTCTCGCGCGCGGCCGGGCGGCGGCTCTGGTCCAACTGTCGTTGCCGGGTGCGGCGTACGTCTACA
The DNA here is from genome assembly GCA_036506855.1 of Jatrophihabitantaceae bacterium. Classification (GTDB taxonomy): domain Bacteria; phylum Actinomycetota; class Actinomycetes; order Mycobacteriales; family Jatrophihabitantaceae; genus DASXRA01. The sequence goes on along the minus strand of DASXRA010000021.1, from coordinate 6,190 downwards.
ACGGCGACGAGCTGGGCCTGCCGAACGCCGACCTGCCGGATTCCGCGCTGCAGGACCCGACATGGGAACGCAGCGGCCACACCGAGCGCGGACGCGACGGCGAGCGAGTGCCTCTGCCGTGGGACGGCTCGGCGCCGCCGTACGGATTCACCACCGGGACGTCGACCTGGTTGCCGATGCCTGACGACTGGTCGGGCTTGACCGTCGAAGCCGAGACGGCCGACCCGGACTCGACGCTCTCGCTCTACCAGCAGGCGCTGGCGCTGCGGCGCAAGGTGCCCGAGCTGCGCGGCGACGAGTTCGCCTGGCTCGGCGCGCCCGAGGGCTGCCTGGCCTACCGGCGCGGGCCGGGGTTCGTGGTCGTGCTCAACGCTGGTGACGCGCCGGCGCCGCTGCCGGCCGGCGAGGTTCTGCTCACGTCGGGCCCGCTGTCGTTGCCAGCCGACGCTGCGGCGCGGACGTTGCCGGCGAACACGGCGGTCTGGCTGCGCACGTAGGCGTCCCGCGGCCGCTCAGACGCTCGTCATGACGATCTGCCACGGCCGGACCGTCACGTCGAGCACGCCTGTTGCGACGGCCTGGTCGTCCTCACGGGCCAGCCGCTCTGCTTCGGCGAGCGACTCGACGTCGAGCACTGTCATGCCGGTTCCTGGTTCGTCGGGCGTCGGTCCGGCGGCAATCAGCTGTCCGGCGGCGGCGCGCCGCTGGAGGAACTCGAAGTGCTGCCCGATGCCCGGGTGATCGAACACCGACTGGTCGTCCGGCACCGCCAATCCTCGACGATGCAGCAGCACAAACCAGGTTCTGGCCTCGTCCATGCGAGCAGGATCGCACGCGGCTGGCGTGACGCCGGAGCCCGTCCACGCCGGGCACGGGCGTTGACGGGCTCACAGCACGGTCAACCCCGAGCCGCGTCGTTCGGCGTAGACCGAGCCGTACTCGGCGGCGACCCGCAGCCATCGACCGGACACGTCGATGGCCGCACGCGAGCCCGACGGCATGAACGCCATACGGGTCAAGGCGCTGAGCGTGCGCAGCGTGACCTCGGCACGCAGCCCGCCGGCCTGCGCGGTGACGACCACGGAGTCCAGCAGCGCGTCGGCGACCTCTGCTCGGGGCTGACTGCCCGGAACCCCCTCGCGCTGCGCGGCTTCCTGCAATGCGCTGGCACCCTTGCGCACCAGGTTGCGGACCACCGAATCCGGGATGGTCTCGACCCGGCGCCAGCCGCCACCGGGCGGAATTGGCTCGCGCCACAAGGCATCCCAGGACGTCGGGGGCTTGACGGCGGCACCGTCCAGCCAGGCGAGCAGTTCCCGCGCGACGACGACGGAGTCGATCTCGTCGCCGTCCCACTGGACCTTGACGGTCCGGCCGACCAAGACGTTGAACGGCAGGCGCACAAAGCTCGTCACCGAGTCGGCGCTGAGCCGGAGCCGCACGAGGCTGCGCGGGTCGAGGCTCACCGCGCGCCGGAGGAGGGGCGCCGTGTCGAACAGTTGCGCTGACGCCTCGGCGATCGGGCTGGTCACGCGCCCTCGTCGACCCCACCGGCATCGTCCGCCACCGCGCCGTCCGGAGACGCGCCGTCCGGAGACGCGCCGTCCGGTGACGCGCCGTCCGGCGACGCGCCGTCCGGCGGGGCTTCGGCCGGCGGGGCGTCGTCGTAGGCCGCGAGGACCGCCCGCTCGTCATGCGTGATCCGCCGCGGGCGATCAGTGGCGAAGTCGAAGGTCACCAGCGTGGTGGACGCCTTGGCAGCCAGCATGTCGCCGTCGAACACGTCGTAGAGCACCCGGAACGATGCTGCCCGAACCTGATCGACCCACAATTCCAAACGTAGCGGCTCGGGGTGGTAGACGACCGGACGCAGGTAGGTGATCTCGTGATGCTTCACGACGGTCCCGCCTGCGAATGACGAGTCGTACCGGTCGAAGAACATCGACACGCGGGCCTGCTCGAGATAGGCCAGATATGCCGTGTTGTTGACGTGCCCGTACGCGTCCATGTCCGACCAGCGCATCGCGCAGCGGGCAATGAAGCGGGCCATGGCCTCGGCCTAGTCGCGGGTGAGCTTGCGATAGGTCACCGCGTGCGGGCGGGCCGCCTCGACGCCGAGCCGTTCGACCTTGTTCTTCTCGTACGAGTCGAAGTTGCCCTCGAACCAGAACCACTGCGCCGCGTCGTCGTCCGTGCCCTCCCAGGCCAGAATGTGCGTCGCGACACGGTCCAGGAACCAGCGGTCGTGGCTCGTGATCACGGCACAGCCGGGGAACTCGAGCAGCGCGTTCTCCAGCGATCCGAGTGTCTCGACGTCCAGGTCGTTGGTCGGCTCGTCGAGCAGCAGCAAATTGCCGCCTTCCTTGAGGGTCATCGCCAGGTTGAGCCGGTTGCGCTCTCCGCCGGACAGCACGCCGGCCGGCTTCTGCTGGTCGGGGCCCTTGAACCCGAACGCGGAAACATACGCGCGCGAAGGCATCTCGACCTGACCGACATGGATGTAGTCGAGCCGATCGGACACCACCTCCCACACCGTCTTCTTCGGGTCGAGCCGCTCCCGGCCCTGGTCGACATAGCTGATCTTCACCGTGTCGCCGACTCGCACGTCGCCCGAGTCAGGCTTCTCCAGGCCGACGATCGTCTTGATCAGGGTCGTCTTGCCGACGCCGTTCGGGCCGATGATGCCCACGATGCCGCCCCGCGGCAGCGAGAACGACAGATCCTTGATCAGCATGCGCCCGTCGAAGCCCTTGTCGAGGTGGCTGACCTCGACCACCAGGTTGCCCAGGCGCGGCCCGGGCGGAATCTGGATCTCCTCGAAGTCGAGCTTGCGGGTCTTCTCCGCCTCGTTGGCCATCTCGTCGTAGCGCTGCAGACGAGCCTTGCTCTTCGCCTGTCTGCCCTTGGCGTTCTGGCGTACCCACTCCAGTTCGTCGCGCAGCCGCTTCTGCAGCTTCTGGTCCTTCCTGCCCTGGACTGCCAGCCGTTCTGACTTCTTCTCCAGGTAGGTCGAGTAGTTGCCTTCGTACGGATACGCGCGACCGCGATCGAGCTCGAGGATCCACTCGGCGACGTTGTCGAGGAAGTACCGGTCGTGCGTCACGGCGAGGATCGTTCCCGGGTACTTCGCCAGGTGCTGCTCGAGCCACTGCACACTCTCGGCGTCGAGATGGTTGGTCGGCTCGTCGAGCAGCAGCAGGTCGGGCTGTTCGAGCAGCAGCCTGCACAGTGCCACCCGGCGACGCTCACCGCCCGACAGGTGCGTGACCGGCTCGTCGCCCGGCGGGCACCGCAGCGCGTCCATGGCCTGCTCGATGCGACTGTCGAGCTCCCACCCGTTGGCGTGCTCGATCCTCTCCATCAGGTCGCCCTGCTCGGCGAGCAGCGAGTCGAAGTCGGCATCGGGCTCACCCATTGCGGCCGAGACGTCCTCGAACCGGCGCAGCCAGCCGCGCAGCTCGGCAACCGCGTCGTCGACGTTCTCGCGCACCGTCTTCGACTCGTCGAGCGTCGGCTCCTGCTGCAGCAGGCCTACGGAGGACCCAGCCGCGAGTTGCGCGTCGCCGTTCGACGGATGGTCCAGGCCGGCCATGATCTTGAGGACGCTCGACTTGCCGGCGCCGTTCGGTCCGACGACGCCGATCTTCGCGCCAGGCAGGAATGCCAAGGTGACGTCGTCGAGAATCACCTTGTCTCCGTGCGCCTTTCGCACCTTGTGCATCGTGTAGATGAACTGGGCCACTGTCCGTCCTCGCTAATGAAGTCGTCTCACCTGGGCGCAGCAGCGAATCGCGCGACGCCGTCGTCCAGTGTCCCAGCTTGGGGACCTCGCCGGCCTGCAGCCCCCGTCGTGACCGCAAAGCCGGCGAGGTCGATCAGGGGGTCAGCCAACCGATGCGAGCGCCGGGGTTGCGACGACTTCGTCGATCCGCTCTCCGGTCATGTCGACCGGCATGCCGTCGTCGTCGATCTCGACGGACGTCACGGCATATGGGCGCACGATCTTCGTGAACTCCGCGGTGCCACGCGAGAGGTCGTGGCCGACAGCAACCGCGTCGAGCTCGTAGCTCATGCGCGTCACCTCGTCCTTGACGTACTCACGCGAGTAGAAGCGGCCCGTCGCTACAACGGGCTGGCCCTTCTTCAGCGACTGGGCGGCGTTGTGGGCCATCGCCCTCCAGCAGGTCACCGTGGCGAACAGCCGCTCGTTGTCGGCCCACTCCCCCGTGTCGCGATCGAAACGGCGCGAGGTGGACGCGATGCGAAAGCTCGCCACCGGGACGCCCGAGTTCGTCTGGCGCAGCCGAGGAACGTCGACCACATTGCCGACGATCGTGATGTACGTGTCGTTCATCGTCCGTGCTCCTGTCAATCATCCGGTTGTCGATCCGGAGATGCCCTCCCTGGGCACGCCTCGACTCAACCGGTAGCGATCGCGAGCTGCCACCCGATCGCGGCGCCTGTGGACGGCGCGGCGGGGTGTGGACGGTTCGACGGCAAACTGTCAGTCAGGTTTGCTAAGCGCGCGCGTCAGCCTCGGAAGGTGCGCCGGTATCCCGCCGGCGACGTGCCGACGAGCCGGGTGAAGTGGTGGCGCAACATGGCGCTCGTACCGAAGCCGGACTGCTGCGCCACGATCTCGATCGGCACGTTGTCGCGCTCGAGCATCCTGCGGGCGTGCAGCACTCGCTGGTTGGTCAGCCAGACGTGCGGCGTCGTGCCGGTTTCGGCGCGGAAGCGTCGCGCGAACGTCCGCGCGCTCATCGCTGCCCGTTCGGCCATCGACTCGACCGTGTGCTCCCGATCCAGCTCCGCGCTGAGAGCGTCCAGCAACGGCGCGAGAGTGTCGGCCTCGCGGACGCGGATCGGTGTGTCGACGAACTGCGCTTGCCCGCCGTCGCGGAACGGTGGCATCACCATCCGACGGGCCACGATGTTGGCGATGCGTTCACCGTGTTCCTCACGGATGAGGTGCAAGCACAGATCCAGACCGGCGGCTGATCCGGCCGAGGTCAGCACCGGTCCGTCGCAGACGTAGAGCACATTCGGGTTGACCCGCGCCGCGGGGAACGCCTCGGCCAGCCTCGACGCGTGCCGCCAGTGCGTCGTGCACTCCCGGCCGTCGAGCAGGCCCGCCTCGCCGAGCGCGAAGGCGCCGTTGCAGATGCTCATCACTCGCGCACCCCGCGCGACCGTCCGGCGCAGCAGGTCGAGCAACTGCGGCGGCCACACCGCCGGGCCGTCGGTCGCCGGCACGATGATCAGGTCCGCGTCGTCGGCGATGTCGAGCCGATGCGTCGTCGAGATGGACATGCCGCCGGACGTCGGCACCGCCGCACCGTCCACGGACGCCACGGCGAAGTCGACGGGCGGCACGCCGTCGTCGGTCCGGTCGACCCCAAATCCCTCGCACGCGACGCCGAGTTCGAACGGGCTGACCCCTGCCACGACGACCGCGACCACCTTGCTGAGCGCCATACGCGCCAGCATCGCACGAGTCGTGGCAGCAATTCAACGAATGTTGGCATTCCTGCCACTCGTGGCGGGATCTCTACCGTCGGATACTTACTGTCATGTACGCGATCGTGTTCCTGGCCATCTTCGTTCTGCTGGCCGTCGTGAGCCTTCTCGGCTGGACGGCCGACTCGCGCGACCTCCGTCCCCACCTACCTCTGCAAGCTCGTGGCGATCAGCGCGAGCTGCCGATGCTGGAGCCGATCTCGCACGCCGCCCTGCCGCCGCACCCGCGCGCACACGCGCACTGACGTCACCGGGCGCCTGATCCAAAGCGCTGCGTGCCGGACGTCTGCCGGCGGTAGCCTGCCGCTGAGGCATTTGTCAGCCCCCGTAGCTCAGCGGATAGAGCTGCCGCCTTCTAAGCGGTAGGTCGCAGGTTCGAGTCCTGCCGGGGGCGCCCGTCGGGCCCTGGGTGCTCAGGAGGACGGGCAGAGGTCCATGGCGACAGCATCCGCCGTATCACGATGCAGGCCTCCTACTGGACGTGCAGGGTCGCCGCGTCGGTGGTGGAAGCGCCCGCCAGGTTGACGAACGCGGGCAGATTCCCGTACATCGGGCCGTAACATCGGATGACTGGTGTCCTAGCGCACTGCGGACGCCCTGTAAAGACCCGCACGATGCTGAGTAGCTGTGCTCATGTGCGCGGGCCGCCCGGCGGCGAGCCTGTCCGTAT
>DASXRA010000020.1:0-3422 GCA_036506855.1 Jatrophihabitantaceae bacterium | reverse complement strand
TGGTCTGGCCTTCTTCTACGGCGGCATGACTCGCTCGAAGAGCGTGCTGAACATGCTGATGATGAACTTCATCTGCATCGCCGTGGTGGGCGTCCTCTGGGCGATCTACGGTTTCTCACTGGCGTTCGGCCGGCCGCACATCGGCGACGGATTGATCGGCGGCAGCCACGAACTGTTCGGGCTCGGCAATCCCGACGTGATAAGCAGCGTCTGGGGGTTCGGGCCGATCTACAAGGTTGGCGCCGCGGCTACGGACGCGACGCTGACGGCGGGCGTACCCGTCCTCGTGTTCGCGATGTTCCAGCTCATGTTCGCGATCATCACCCCGGCGCTGATCTCCGGCGCAGTGGCCGACCGCACCAAGTTCTGGGGCTGGACGGCCTTCGTCGCGATCTGGTTGACGGTCGTGTACCTGCCGGTGGCCAACTGGGTGTTCGGCACGGGCTGGATCCTCAACAAGCTCAACGCGGAGGACTTCGCAGGCGGCACCGCCGTGCATACCAATGCCGGCGCGGCTGGCCTCGCACTGGCGATCGTGCTCGGTAAACGCGTCGGCTGGCGCAAGGACCCGATGAAACCGCACAACGTCCCGTTCGTGCTGCTCGGGGCGTCCCTGCTGTGGTTCGGCTGGTACGGGTTCAACGCCGGCTCCGAGGGAGCGGCGGACGGCATCGCCGGCCTGGCGTTCACCACGACGACGGTCGCCACGTGCGCCGGTGTGCTCGGCTGGCTGCTCGTCGAGCAGATAAGAGACGGCAAGCCGACGACAGTCGGTGCGGCGTCCGGCGCTGTCGCCGGCCTGGTCGCGATCACTCCGGCGTGCGCGTTCGTCAGCCCGCTCGGCGGCATTGCGATCGGCCTCATCGCCGGTGCGGTGTGCGCGATGGCGGTCAGCCTGAAGTACCGCTTCGGCTTCGACGACTCGCTCGACGTCGTCGGCGTCCACCTCTTCGGCGGTATTACCGGCACGCTGCTCATTGGCATCGTCGGTTTCGACCACGGCTACGCGACGCCGGGTGGCCTGCAGCGCGGGTTGCTCTACGGCGGCGGCTTCTCGCTGCTGGAGAAGCAGGCGGTCGCGGCATTCGCCGTGGCCGGGTACTCGTTCGTCATGACGTACATCATCGGGACCGCGATCAAGAAGCTCGGCGGTTTCCGGATCTCCACCGAGGCCGAGATCACCGGTATCGACGAGTCGGAGCACGCGGAGACCGCATACTCGTTCTCGAGTGTGCTCGGCGGCGGCCTGACCGGCTCGGCGGCGGCGTCCACTGAGGCGCAGCCCGCGGCGGACAAGGAGAAGGTGGACGTATGAAGCTCGTAACCGCCGTGATCAAGCCGTTCAAGCTCGACGACGTCAAGGCGGCGCTCGAGGTGCTCGGTGTGCAGGGCCTGACCGTGAGTGAGGTACAGGGCTTCGGTCGCCAGCGCGGCCATACCGAGGTGTATCGGGGCGCGGAGTACACGGTCGACCTCGTTCCGAAGGTGTGCGTCGAGGTGCTCGTCGAGGACCTCGATGCGGACAAGGTGGTGGACGCGGTCGTCGAGGCCGCCCGCACCGGCAAGATCGGCGACGGCAAGGTGTGGGTGACCGGAGTCGACACGCTGGTGCGGGTGCGGACAGGTGAGCGAGACGCGGACGCGCTCTGATCGCGCTCCTGACCTCGCCGCGGTCCGGGCTGGTGTCGTCCTGCACCAGCCCGGACTCGTCGGCGAGTCTTTGCGCGTCGCGCTCGCGGACGCCTACGACGAGTGGCTGCGCGAGCTGGCGTCGAGCCTGCCGCTCGGACGCGGCACCGCTCTGGTCGCCGTCGGCAGCCTGGGCCGGCGCGAACCGGCGCCTTACGGCGACCTCGATCTCGTGCTTCTGCACACGAGCCGTGGTGGTCGGGGGCTGACCTCACTCGCCGACTCGATCTGGTACCCCATCTGGGACAGCGGCGTCGGGCTCGACCACGCGGTTCGCACGCCCGAACAGGCCGTCACGGTGGCTCGTGACGACCTCAAAGCACTGCTCGGCCTGCTCGAACTGCGCCATGTCGCCGGCGACGCGTCGGTGTCCGGACCGCTGCGCGAACGACTCGTCGACATATGGCGAGCGACCGCGGTGAAGCGTGCGGGGGAGTTGCGCGACCTCGCCGACGAACGCGCCAAGCTGGCCGGCGACGCCGCGTTCCTGCTCGATCCGAACCTCAAGGACTCGCGCGGCGGCCTGCGCGACGTGCAGGCATTGCGTGCCCTGGCGCTCGCCCAGTTGATCGACGTCACCGTGCCGGTGCGCGAGGCCCGTCGTGCGCTGCTGGACGTGCGCGGCGAGTTACACCGGCGCACCGGTCGCGACGAGGACGTGCTGCACCAGCAGGAACAGTCCGCCGTCGCGGACGCGCTGGGCCTGGCCGACGCGGATGCCGTGCTGCGCCTGGTCAACGAGGCCGCCCGCACGATCGGGCTCGCGCTCGACAACGCGTGGCGGCGCGTCGACGCGATCGGCGGCCAGAGCGGCTTCTCGCCGAGGCGGATGCTGCGCAACGCGCTCGGGTCCGCAGGCCCGGTCCGCGCGCCACTCGCCAAGGATGTCGTGGCCCAGGAGAGCGAGGTGGTTCTCGCCCGCGACGCCGACCCGTGGGCCGACCCCGGGCTCGTGCTGCGCGCCGCCCGCGCCGCCGCCGAGCACAACCTGCCGCTGGCGCCGTTCACGCTCGAACGGCTGGCCACCGAGTCCGCGCCGATTCGCCAGCCCTGGCCGCGGGCGGCGCTCGATGACTTCGTCGCGGTGCTCGGCGCGGGCGATGCCGGCATCCCGGTCATGGAGTCACTCGACCAGGCCGGCCTGCTCGTCGGGCTGATGCCGGAGTGGGACGCGGTGCGCTTCCGGGCCCAGCACAATCCCGTCCATCGCTACACCGTCGACCGGCACCTGCTCGAGGCGGCCGCGCAGGCAGCGGCGCTGACCCGTCAGGTGTCGCGCCCGGATCTGCTGCTGCTCGGCGCGCTGCTGCACGACATCGGCAAGGGCTTCGACCCCGAGGACCACAGCGAAGCCGGTGCGCGCGTCGCCGAACCGATCGCGAACCGGATCGGCCTGTCCTACGGCGACGCGGCAACGGTCACCGCGCTCGTCCGCCATCACCTGCTGCTGCCCGACACGGCCACGCGGCGCGACCTCGACGACCCGGTGACGATCAAGATCGTGACCTCGGCCGTGGGCGGCTCGGTCGAGCTGCTCGAACTGCTGCACGCGCTGACCGTCGCCGACGCCCTCGCGACCGGGCCGATGGTGTGGAGTGCCTGGAAGGAAGGGCTGATCGCCGAGCTCGTCCGGCGCGCCCGCGCCGTCCTGGGCGGCGCCGTGCTGCCTCCGGCGTTGCCACCGCTCGACGAGCGGCAGCGCCGCCTCGCTGATGGCGGCGTGCTGGCCGTCG
>DASXRA010000019.1:0-2894 GCA_036506855.1 Jatrophihabitantaceae bacterium | reverse complement strand
TCGGCCGCCTGCGCTATGTCGGCGACGCTGGCGTTCGGGTCGCGCGCGAAGCAGCGCAATGCGGCGTCCAGGATCGACGCGATGTTTCGCCGGGCGTCGGCTCGGCGCGTGGCGCCGGGTTGGCTACGTGCCGCCATCTTGAGTTTCCCTACCTCGAACAGCAGTGTTTGAGTTATGCTCGCTCGGGAACTTGAACAAGCATGTTCAGATTAACGGTAACTAAGGGGAACGTCCGATGGCGCTACATACCTATTCGGCACCGGCCGGAGCCGTCCACGCCGGCAGGAGTGATACGCGACGGTGGTGGGGGCTCGCGCTGCTGTGCGTGGCGCAGTTCATGCTCATCCTCGACGTGACGGTGGTGAACGTCGCACTGCCAGACATCGGTTCCGACCTGCATCTGCAGCGCGCCACCCTGACCTGGGTGCTCACGGCGTACACGCTGGTTTTCGGCGGACTGATGTTGCTCGGTGGCCGTGCTGCGGACGCGTTCGGCGCTCGACCCATGCTCATGACCGGGCTGGTCGTGTTCACCGCCGCGTCGCTGTTCAGCGGCATCGCGGCGAACGGGCCGATGTTGCTGAGTGGACGGGCCGCACAGGGCGTCGGCGCGGCCTTGCTGTCGCCGGCGGCGTTGTCGGTTGTCAGCACGACGTTCGAAGGCCGGGACCGCGCCAGAGCCCTCGGTGTCTGGGCCGCGATCGCCGGCGCCGGTTCGGCGGTCGGCGTGATCCTCGGCGGCGTGCTGACCGCCGATGCCGGCTGGCGCTGGATCTTCCTCATCAACCTGCTGTAGGCGTCGCGCTGCTCGCGGCGTTGCCCAGCGTGCTGCCGGCCGGCCGGTCTGGGCGCGCACACGATCCGGTGGACGTGGCCGGCGCGGTCACCGTCACGGCTGCCACCGGCGCTGGGATCTACGGCCTGATCAACGCGGGCAACCACGGTTGGTTGACGCCGTCGACCTACGTCCCGCTTGCCGCGGCGGTGGTCCTGTACGCCGGGTTCGTTGCCGTGGAGCGCATGGTTCCCGCGCCGCTGATGCAGATGCGGGTACTCGTCCGGCGGCCGGTCGCATCCGGTGCGCTGCTGATGCTCGTGGCGACCGGGTTGCTCGTCGGAGGATTCTTCCTCGGCTCGTTCTACCTGCAGGACCAGCGTGGCTACAGTGCCGTCGCTACCGGCGCGGCCTTCCTGCCGATCGCTTTCGCAACGATCATCGGCGCGCACACCGCCAGTACCGCGGTCACCCGTCTCGACCGGCGTGTGGTCACCGCCGTGGCGCTGAGCATCACGGCGGTCGGTGCCGCGATCGCTGCTCGCTGGATCGGCCCGGTGGCCGTAGTCGCAGGGCTCAGCGTCGCGGCGCTCGGCCTCGGCGCGGCCCTGGTCGCCGCGACGACGAGCGCACTGGCAGATGTCGACCCGCACGAGGCGGGCGTGCGCTCGGGCATCGTGAACACCGCGCACGAACTCGGTGCCGCGATCGGCGTGGCCGCTTTGTCGAGCGTCGCCGCAGCCAGCCTCGCGGTTGGCAGTCTCAGCCTGACCGGGTTCACCCGGGCGTTCTCGGTTAGCAGCGTCGCGGCGTTGGTCGCCGCCGTGCTCGCGGCGCTGTTCGTTCCCGCGGGAAAGGCGCCCGAGGGGGCGATGCCGCACGGGCACTAGCCCGCGTGCTGTGCTTGACGCATGCCGGACGAGTTTGCGGCGCTGCTGGTCGCGTACGGCGACCTCGCGAGCCTGGCCAAGTCGCTCACTGAACGCGACTCGTGGTGTGCCACTGGTTGCCCCGGTTGGGCGGTGCGCGACGTCGTGTTCCACCTGCTCGGCGACGCGCAACGCGCGCTGGTCTCGTTGCTGACCCCGTCGGGCGGGCCGGCCGACCGGACCGCGGTCACGTACTGGATCGACTCGCCGGGTCAGCACGACCCGGAGTCGCGCGGGCTGCGCGCGACTCGGACGATAGCCAGCGCATGGGGCCTGCCGCACCTGGTCGAGACCTACGTCCTGACGAGGCACGGCGGCGCTGGCGCTGGCGGGGCGCACGCCCCCCGACACGCTGGTCGCGACCCAGGGCCATGTGCTGACCGCGCGGGATCTCGTCGCGACGTTCGCCGTCGAGGCCGCCGTCCACCATCTCGACCTCGTCGTCGAGCTGGACCGTCCGGGTCCCGGTGCCGAGCCGCTCGCGCTCGTCCGGCAGACGCTCGACGGGTTGCTCGGCCGGCCGGTTCCGGTGGCCTGGGACGACCGGACGTGGGCGCTGGCCGGTACCGGGCGGCGGCCGCTCGACGGCGCCGAGCGGCAGGCCTTCGGAGCGGACGCCGACCGCCTGCCGCTGCTCTCCTAATCAGATTGCTGCCGCGCCTAGGCTCGGTTCGCGTGAGCGTCCGCATCGCCGTGGTCGGCGACGAGAACGAGACATACCCGAGCCATCGCGAGATCAACGCCGTTCGCCCGATGCTCGGCGCCGACGTCGAAACAGCGTGGGTATTCACCGACAGCGCGCAGGTTCGCGATCTCGGCAGCTTCGACGGGATCTGGCTGGTGCCCGGATCTCCTTATCGCGACGACAAAGCCGCCTACGCCGCGGTGACCTGGGCGCGGGTGAACAACGTGCCGTTCCTCGGCACCTGCGGCGGGATGCAGTACGCCGTGATCGAATTCGTCCGCAACGTACTGGGCGAGCCGGACGCGTCGCATGCCGAGTCCGACGGCGTGGACGCGACGAACGTCGTCACCGCGCTCGCGTGCAGCTTGCACGGAGAGGAGCGTGAGGTCCGGCCGGTTCCCGGCACGCGGTTCGCCGCGCTCGTCGACGATCGGCCGTTCGTCGGCATGCATTACTGCAACTACGGGCCGGATCCCTCGCAGCTGGATCGGCTCGTCGCCGGCGG
>DASXRA010000018.1:0-2072 GCA_036506855.1 Jatrophihabitantaceae bacterium | reverse complement strand
CCGGAGAGCCATTACGTCCTCGACGGGATCCTCGGCAACGGGACCGACCTGCCGATCGCCGAGCACGCGACGGACACGCACGGTGCGACGTTGGCGAACTTCGCCCTGTTCGATTTGGTCGGCAAGCAGCTCTCGCCGCGCATCCGCGACCTCGGGAAGATCACGCTGTACCGGACGGGCCCGCGCGCGGACGTCACCGCCCGGTATCCGCGGGTCGGGCCGCTGCTGACCCGCCGGTTGAACACCGAGCTGGTCACGAGCATGTGGGACGACCTGCTGCGGGTCGCCGCGTCGGTGAAGGGCGGGCACGCCACGGCCGCGCTGGTGGTCGGGAAGTTGTGCTCGAGCAAGCGGCAGCAGAACGCGCTGACCAGCGCGATCAAGGAGTACGGGGCGTTGCGCCGCACCGTCTACGCCGCCCGTTATCTGGCGGATGAGACCTATCGGCGGCGCATCGCCCGGCAGCTCAACAAGGGCGAGAACCTGCACGCGCTACGCCGCACCCTGGCCTACGCCGGCGAGGGCGCCGTGCGGCGCCGGCACCACGAGCAACAGAGCGAGCAGATGTGGTGCCTGACTCTGACCACCAACGCGATCGTGTGCTGGTCGACGGAGTACCACGGCCTCGCCGTCGGCGCGCTACGCCAGGGCGGCCGCCAGGTCGACGACGAGGTTCTGGCGCACATCTGGCCGAGCCACCACGAGAACGTGCACTTCTACGGCACGCACTCGGTCGACATCGATGGCGAGCTGGCCAAGCTCGACGCCGACGGCTACCGGCCGCTGCGCCCGGCCGCCGCGTCCGCCGTCGGGTGACTCAGCCGGGGCGTGCGGGCGGCAGGTAGCGCGGCGCGGGCCCGGCCGGCAGCGCGCAGCTCGCGCAGGTCCGGGATGTGGTTGTAGAGGGTGCCAGGGCTGACGCCGAGCAGCTTCGCGATCGCGGTCACGCTGGCGTCCGGGTTCGGCAGCATGTCCCGGGCGGCCCGGATGATCTCGGCGTTGACGACACTGGGACGCCCGCCGACGCGGCCGCGCGCCCGCGCGGCGGCCAGGCCCTCGCGGGTGCCCGAGACGATCAGCTCGCGGATGAACTCGGCCAGCGCGGCGAAGACGTGGAAGACGAGCCGCCCGCCGGGGGTCGTGGTGTCGAGGTTCTCGTGCAGCGAGGTGAACCCGATATCGCGGCGGCGCAGCTCGCCCACGGTGGTGATCAGGTCGGCCAGGGACCGCGACAGCCGGTCCAGGCTCGGCACGACGAGGGTGTCGCCGACGGCGAGGAACGCCAGGCACGCGGTCAGCTCCGGACGGTCGGTGTATCGGCCCGACTGCTTCTCGGCGAAGATCCGTCGGCACCCGGCCGTGCGTAACGCGTCGAGTTGGCGTTCGAGTTTTTGTCCGCCGGTGGAGACCCGGGCGTAGCCGATGCGAATCTCGGTCGGGTTCGGCGGCGCCGGCGCGAGCAGTTCGGCGGTGTCGGGCGTCGTCACGCCCGGCATCTTGTCAGAAAACGGGGGTGGCGGCGTTGTTGAACCACCGGGTTTTTGAATGGGTTTTTGACGATCCAGGGGCCCGAATTCGGCCTCCGCTGTGGATCTTCAAGAAACGTTGGTTTGTTGAAGTCTCTGGGTGCGCGACGGTGTCGAGCTCGTGTCGTCGATGCTCCGGCCGGCTGGTCACCTGGCGGCATGCTGCCTGGCCTGCTCGCGAAGTGAGGCCAAGGCGTCGGTCGAGCGGACCAGCTCGTCGAGCATGACCACGGCGCTGGTCTTCATGATGTCGTTGGGTCGCAGTGCACCGTCGTCGTCGATGAACTGGGCGACGAACGGGATCTGTACCGCCTCGGGCAGGGGTGTGATCTTCAGTGTGGCCACCGCTTGCTTGATCATCTGTGCGGCGCGGGTGCCGGCCGAGACGCCGCCGTAGCTCCGCGTGCGGGGGCGCCATGCGTCCAGAACAGTGGCGTTAGGCCGCGCCGGTCAGCGTCGGGTGAGCTGCGAGCACGCCCTGGACTGACCATGGCGCGCTGAGCCTTTCGGCGGGTCGAACCAGCGACGCCGTACCACCGAGAGCGA
>DASXRA010000017.1:0-3425 GCA_036506855.1 Jatrophihabitantaceae bacterium | reverse complement strand
CCTGATAGCCGGACTGCGTGTCCGACACAGCGATGTACGTCGCGGTGCCCCCGCCGATCACGGCCGCCGTGACGACGGCGGCGAGCAGCGTTGCACGCCCACGTCGCTTCGGGCGGGACCCGGGCACGGGTGGGCCTAGCTGCTCCCACGGCCCTTGCGGCGGTGGCATCCATGGCCCTTGCTGTGGCGGCGGCTGCCACTGGCCGGGCTGCTGCGGCGGCGGCTGCCAGTAACCCGGCTCCTGCGGCGGCTGCCACTGGCCGGGCTGCTGCGGCGGCGGCTGCCAGTAACCCGGCTGCTCCGGCGGCGGCCATTGGCCCGGCTGCGGTGGTTGCTGCGGTTGTGCCGGTTCTGGCGGCGGCCAGCCGGATGGCGGAGGGCCCCACTGTGGTTGCTGTGGGCCTGATTCGCCCGGCGAGTCCGGTGGCTGCGTCATCGTCGATCCCCCTGGGTCTGCGATTGGCGGAACTGGAACGTCAAAGTCAAGCTGGCTGCGAGCAGTACACCGGCGTCGCCGATGAGCGTCACGGCGGGTCCCAGCGCAAACACGCTCACCCCGGCGTCGCCGTGGTGGAGCAGCACGGCGCTTGCTACCGCCGCCGACCAGCCCGCAGTGACCAGAGCGAGCAGCGTGGCAACCCGGCGGGACGCGGCAACGACAGCGACGACGACCGCGGCGCAGCACAGGCCGATCAGCGGCCAGGCGCGGACGGCGAACTCGCTCACGCCGTGGAATCCGATCAGCCGGTTGAGCACGCCGAACGAGGCGTAGCTGTTGCGCAGCACGTCCCCGGACCGTAGCCACGGCAGGAACGTGCCGAGCAACACGCCGACGAGACCGGCGGCGCCCACGGAGTATGCGAGCGTCGTCGACGACCGCTCGGAAGTCATGGTCAGCATTCTGTGGTGATCACCGGCAAAGGGTATGCCTTGATGGTGACTCGCGCCCGGCCGATGGGCTAGCGGGCGAGCGGTGAGACGTCCTCCGGATTAGGGCGATTGACTCGCAGGTCGAGCTCCATCCAGACCGCCGGGACGCGCAATGGAATGAAACCGACCCGCTCGTACACGCCGTGTGCGTCTCGCGTGCCGAGCAGGAAGCGTGGCACGCCGAGCCCCGTCAGGTGATCGATGACCGCCCGCATCAGCCAGGTGCCGATTCCCTTGCCGCGCCACGCCTCGTCGACGACGACGTCGCCGATCCAGGCGAACGATGCGAGGTCGGTGGTGATGCGGGCCAGCCCGATCTGCTCGCCGCCAGGTGCGTACACGCCATACGGTCGGGAGTTGGCGATGGAACGCTCGATTGTCGTGCGGTCGCGGTCATTCGCCCAGTAGGACGCGGCCAGCCACGCGCAGACCCGGTCGATATCAATGCGGGATGCGTCGTCGCTGATTACCAGGCCGTCGTCGCGGGTCAGCGTGAAAACCGTGCCGCTCATCGGTCCATCCTGCCGGACCGGTTCAAGCCGGCTCGCGGGCCACTTCCGGCTCGATGGCCAGCTGCCGAGGTCCCCAACTACCGGCCGGGGGACAAGGTGTTGACGCCGTTGGCTCGGCACGCCGCAATGAGACGGTCGTCGTAGGTGATCAGCTGGTGCACGTCGAGGAGCAGCGCTGACGCCAGGTGGATGGCATCGAGGGACCGCAACGATGAGGGATTCAAGCGTCGTGCAAGGCTGACGACCTCCGCTGAAATCGCTTGCTCGGCCACGCCGGAGAGCGCGTCGTCGGCAAGGGCAATCGCAGTTGCCGGCTTTCTGTTTGCGCGGGCGTGCAACGCCCTGGTGATCTCAATCCAGGCGAGCGACGATGACACGAGCAGGTCACCCGCGGACTCGTGCTCGTCGATCGTTGCAACCAGCTCGTCAGATGCTTGCTCGGCGATGACGCGCTTGATCACCGCGCTGCTGTCCAGATAGATGCGCACCTAGATGCGGTCTTCGCGACCGAGCAGCTCGAGGCTTGTACCGCGCCGCAGCCGAATGGCCGGCTGCACCCGACGGTAGGGCGTGCGTGGCGGGCGAACCACTCCGCTGGCAATCGCGGCCTCGCGGTCGTTGCTGCCTGCGGACTCGGCTGTGTGAAGGCCGAGGTGGCGGTCGAGCGCATCCCGGAGGATGTCCTGTTGAGACCGGCCAGTGCGCTCTGCTTCAGCACGCAACGCGATCTCGGCGTCGGGACGTAGCCGCAGGTTTGTCGCCATACCACCGATGGTACCGATCGTGGTACCGCCGAGCTAGGCGACGTGCCAGGTGTCGTTGCCGTGCAGCAGCTTCTCCAGCGCTGCCGCGTCGCCCGGCGCCTGAGCCCTCGCCTGGTCGAGCTGGCCGACCATCAGCGAGTCGTAGGTCGGACGTTCGACCGCGCGGAACACGCCCATCGGCGCGTATCGCGAGTCGACCGACGACAGCCGCGATAGCGCGAATGCGTAGGCCGGGTCGTCGGCATGCGCGTCGTGGACGACCACTCGTGGGTCGTCGTCTGCGACGCCCTCGTCGATCGCGAGCGCTCCCGCGCCCGAGCGCACGACAGCCTTGGATCCGTCGGCGCCGAAGCGCAGCGGCTCGCCGTGCTCCATGCGGATCGTCCAGTCGTCACGCGTGTCGGCGTCCTTGAGAACCTCGAATGCGCCGTCGTTGAAGATGTTGCAGTTCTGGTAGATCTCGACCAGCGCCGTGCCCTGGTGATCGGCGGCCGCACGCAGCACTGACGTCAGGTGCTTGCGGTCGGAGTCCAGCGTGCGCGCGACGAAGGTCGCCTCGGCGCCGAGCGCGAGCGAGACCGGGTTGAACGGGTTGTCCAGGGACCCGAACGGCGTCGACTTGGTGATCTTGCCGAGCTCGGATGTCGGCGAGTACTGCCCCTTCGTCAACCCGTAGATCCGGTTGTTGAACAGCAGGATCTTGAGGTTGACGTTGCGGCGCAGCGCGTGGATGAGGTGGTTGCCGCCGATCGAGAGCGCGTCGCCGTCACCGGTGACGACCCATACCGACAGGTCCGGACGCGAGGACGACAGCCCGGTGGCGATCGCCGGCGCGCGTCCGTGGATCGAGTGCATGCCGTAGGTGTTCATGTAGTACGGGAACCGCGACGAGCAACCGATGCCCGACACGAACACGATGTTCTCGCGCGGGATGCCGAGTTCGGGCATGAAGCCCTGCACCGCGGCGAGGATCGCGTAGTCACCGCACCCGGGGCACCAGCGAACTTCCTGGTCGGTCTTGAAATCCTTAGCCTTCAGGCTGAGCTTTCCCCCCGGGGATTCAGACACTGCTGATCACTCCTTGCAACATGTCGCCGAGCTCGGTGGAGAGGAACGGCATCCCTCGCACCTGGGTGAAGCTGATCGCGTCGACGAGGAATCGCGACCGGACGAGCTGGGCCAGCTGACCGAGGTTCATCTCAGGAATCACGACCCGGTC
>DASXRA010000016.1:0-14083 GCA_036506855.1 Jatrophihabitantaceae bacterium | reverse complement strand
TCGGCCGGTCGGATGTGCCCGGAGTTCCGGCCAGCGCGTAGACCGTCGCAATGATCGGCGAGGACAGGCTGGTGCCGCCGTAGACCGACCATCCACTGCCGCCGTAGGTCTGGTACACGGCCAGGCCGGTGTTCGGATCGGCGACGGCGGAGACGTCGGTGTCAGCCCGCCTGGTGCACGCGCTGATGCCGCTCTGGAACGCCGGCTTGGTCACGTCCGAGGAGCATCCGCTGCCGGCACCGCTCCAGACTGATTCGGTCCAGCCGCGGGTCGTGCCGGTGGCCCGGGTGAGTGACGTGCCGCCGACAGAGACCACGTACTGCGACGTGGACGGGTAGATGACTCCGGCGGCGTATCCGCTGTCGCCGCTCGATGCGGTGTAGACGATGCCGGGATGGTTGAAGTACTGGGAGTCGAAGCTGTTCTCGGTGCCGTCCTCGCCGCCGCCCCAGCTCATCGAGATGAACTTGGCGCCGAGCGTGCGGGCGGTGTCGACCGCGGTGTAGAGGTTGTTGGACGGGTCATTGGCCTCGACCAGCAGGATGTGGCAGCTCGGGCAGGTCGCCGAAACCGCGTCCAGATCGAGGGAGATCTCACCGGCCCATCCCGTGTCGCCCACCGGCAGCGGGCTGGCCTGGCCGCTCTGGTTGACCTTGCGGAAGCAGCCGTTCGCTGTCGTGCAGGCCGGTAGCCCGTACTGCGATCGGTACGTGGCGAGGTCGGACTCGGCGTTCGGGTCGTCGTAGGCGTCGACGATCGCGACGGTCGCGGTCGTCGTCGAGGAAGGCAGCTTGTAGGCCGACTGGATGTCCGCGGGTCCGTACCCGCTTGGCGTGGCGTCGGGGGAGAGCGTGCGGCCCTCCTTGACGTCGGTGCGCTTCAACGCGAAGCAGGTGTGGTGACCTTTGGCCACTTGCTGCGTGCACGCGTGCGCCACGGTTGGGGTCTGTGCTCCGGCTGGGGTTGCCAGCACGGATGCGGACGCCGCGATCAGTGCGATCGCGGCGCCGCCGACGAGGACGGGTAGTCCTCTGGTCGGTACCTTCACGTTGCCTCCCGGAAGTGAGGTGGCACGAATCGTGCCGGGCGGAAGATTAAGGGCATTCGCTCGCAGATGTGTCCGATTTGTCCTCCAGCGCTCTGGCCAGTTCCAGCCACGCACGAAGCTGTCCGTACAGGGACGTATCCCCAGCGTGTCCGTGCCGCAACGCGATGATCAACATTCGTCGGCCATGGGGATCGGCCAGCGGCGAACCGCGGTTTGCTCAGCGTGCCGAACCGGGCTTGCTCAGCGTGCCGAACCGGGCTTGCTCCGCTTGCTCAGACGACGGCGATCTCGAGCTGCCAGACGTCCCCGACAGCCAGCGTGGCCGTGCCCTTCGACCGAGCGGCGAGTGTCACTTCGAGGGCGTTGCCCACTCGGCGCGAGCTGATCCGCTGTACGACCGTCGCCGGGCTGGCGTCTGCGAGCGGCCATTGGGTTCCGCTCGGGGGGTTGATCCGGATGTGCGCCACCGCGCCGGCAACTACGCAGAGTTCGACGGGGTGGGTGTTGCTGCCGTCGTAGATCTGCTCGACGGTGCCCTGCTGGCAGGCGATGTGCGGTGCGGACATGGTGCGTCCCCCCGCGCTACCGGTGCTGCCGCTGGTGCCGCTGCCGGCGCTTGCCGGCGGCGTCGACGTCGTCGCGGTGGCGCTCGATTGCGGCGGCTGCGGCGATCCGCTGCCGGCCGTCGACGCACACGCAGTCATCGCGCACGCGACGGCGAACGTGCTCACCGCCGCGACGAGAGGACGAGAATTCATCGAGCCAACGCTACGCGGGAGCCTCGCGCCGGTGTCCAGTCAGCGTGGCGTCGCTAACCTGACTGGCATGGAGTTGACTCACGTCGACGAGCGGGGCGCTGCCCGCATGGTCGACGTGTCCGCCAAGGACGTCACGGCGCGCGAGGCGGTGGCGACCGGCCGGCTCGTGACGACGGCTGAGGTCGTCGGGCTGCTGCGGCGCGACGGCCTGCCGAAGGGCGACGCGCTGGCGGTCGCTCGAGTGGCCGGCATAGCCGGCGCGAAACGGACCTCGGACCTCGTGCCGTTGTGCCACCCGATCGCGCTGCACGGCGTGACCGTCGACCTCGAGCTCACCGACGACTCCGTCGAGATCGTCGCGACCACCCGGACGGCTGACCGCACCGGCGTCGAGATGGAGGCGCTGACCGCCGTGGTCGTCGCGGGTCTGGCGCTCTACGACATGGTGAAGGCGGTCGACCGTACGGCGACGCTCACCGACGTCCGGCTGCTGTCGAAGTCGGGCGGTCGCACCGGCGAGTGGCAGCGAGACCCGCAGTGACCGCCGCGGTGATCACCTGCTCGAATCGTTCCGCGGCGGGCGAGCGGGCCGACGAGTCCGGTGACCTGCTCGCGTCGTTGCTAGCGCAGGCCGGCTATCTCGTATCACCACGGGTCGTGGTGCCGGACGAGATCGGCGCGATCCGCGCCGCAGTACGTGCCGCGGTCGAGGCGGGCGCACAGGTCGTGGTGACGACCGGCGGCACCGGGCTCGCGCCGACGGATGTCACGCCGGAGGCGGTGCGGCCGCTGCTCGACCGTGAGGTTCCCGGGATCGCCGAAGCGTTGCGGCTCGCCGCACGCGACCGGGTGCCGACCGCGGTGCTCTCGCGCGGCGTCGCCGGCACGATCGGCCGCACGCTCGTGGTGACGTTGCCCGGATCGCCCGGCGGCGTGCGCGACGGCATGGCCGTCCTGACGCCCCTGCTCGGTCACATCGTCGATCAGCTCTGCGGCAGCGACCACCGACCCGGAGGCGGCGCATGATCGCGTCCGAGCTGATCATTGCCGAGGTGTCCGAGCTGCCGCTCGACGTCGCCGCTCACGAGCGCGCTGTCGTGCGCGCATCGGCCGGTGCGCACGTCGTATTCTGTGGTGTCGTGCGCGACGTCGACCGCGGACGGCGCGTCGTCGAACTCGAATACGAAGCGCATCCAGACGCGGCGCGCGTTCTGCGTGAGGTGGCGGCCGAGTTCGCCGGCCTGCCCGCGGTCGACGGCCTCGCGGTCAGTCACCGGATCGGGCGCCTGCTGGTCGGCGACGTCGCACTCGTGGCGGCCGTCAGCGCGATGCACCGGCACGAGGCGTTCGACGTGTGCGCGCGACTGGTCGATGCGGTGAAGCTGCGCTTGCCGGTCTGGAAGCGGCAGGTCTTCGACGACGGCACCGACGAGTGGGTCAACTGCCCCTAGCGGGCGCCCGCCGGCTCGCCCCGGGTCAGCCGCCGGCGAACGGCGGCAGGACGTCGACGAACGCGTCCGCCGGGATCTTCGTGTTGTCGCCCGCGGGCTGACCGTCGACGAGGAACGCGGCGACGCGCATCACCGCGACCAGTTCGGGGCGGGCGGCCAGCTCGTCGCGCAACGCCGCGATGTCAGGTGCGGTCGTCGGCTCGTCGGCATGACCGGCGGCGCGGCGGGCACCCGCCCAGAACCGGATCGTGGCGATGGCGCTACTTCTCCGCAGACCTGTTGCGATCGAGCAGGTGCCCGAGTTTGGTGCTCACCGACTTGATCCTGCCCGAGTACTTGCCGTGCGTTGCTTTGTCGAGCTTGCCCGCTGTCGCGCCGACGCCCTGTGCGGCGACAGTGCCGGCCTTGTGCGCGGCATCGCTGGCCTTCTCTTTCGCCTGTTCGGCCAGGGGCGCGGCCTTCTCGGCTAGCTCGCCGGCCTTCTCCTTGGCCTGTTCGGCCAGGGGCGCGGCCTTCTCGGCTAGCTCGCCGGCCTTCTCCTTGGCCTTCTCGGCCAGGGGCGCGGCCTTCTCGGCTAGCTCGCTCGCCTTTTCCTTGGCCTTCTCGGCCAGCTCTCTGGCTTTGTCCGTGATCTTGTCTTGGCCCACGTGTTCGTCTGTCACGGTGTCGCCTCCTCAATCGCCTGCCCCGAAGTCCGGGGCCGGCCACCCCGTTCCATCCAAGCACCGCGGACAATGCTCGTGTGACCGAGTCGCGTAATCAGCAGCCTGACGTGCCGTCAGAACCCGAGCAGCCGGTGCTTCCCGAGGTCACCGCCGACGAGGAGCACCTCGACTGGCGTGAGCGCGACGACGACCAGGACCGCGACGAGTGGTACCGCCGCGAGCGCCCACCGCATCACGAGTGACGCATCCGCGGGTTCCTGCGCAGGCGCCGCCGCGACCCCGGCTCAGGTGCGCTGTTCGCGGAGAATGTCACGAATCTCCTCGAGCAGTCGCTGGTCGTCCGTCTTCGCGGCCTCCTTCGGGGTGACTCCGCGCCGCTCGTTGAGCTTCTGCAACGGCAGCACGAGCACGAAGTACACGGCGGCCGCGGTGATGACGAAGACGATGACCGCGTTGATGAGCGTCGAGATGTCTATGAACGTCTTCTGCTCGAGCGGGCCACCTCGTAGTGAGAACCCCCAGCCCTTGGAATTCGCGCCCGGGAACGCATTGATGATCGGTGTGATGATCGCCGAGACGAACGTGTCGACGACCTTCGCGAACGCAGTGCCGACGACGAACGCGACCGCGAGTTCGACGACATTCCCGCGCAGGATGAAGTCCCTGAATCCCTTGAGCATCTGGTTGCCCCTTCGACGACTTGCGACGGCGACCCCGTGCCACCGGCGCAGATGCTAGTGCGACAGGGGTTGATCGCGGGCTCTGCCGGACGGGGACGTTCGGTCGCACGGGCCAGGTCGGAAGGGACTTCGCGCCGCAGCGGCCAGGGCATCATCAAGGTGGCTTGCGCACCGTCGCGAGTACCGAGCGCCCTGACGCGGCGGCGATCCGCAGGGCCGTCTGCTGGTCAGCGGCAACGATCAGCCCGGTGCTCTCGCCGTCGGCACCCGGATCGGGAGGCCGGCCTGCCACGGCAAGTACCCGTACCCCCTCGGCGAGCACGTGTGCGGACGGTGACGGTGTGGCGTCGCCGTCTTGCTGGTCGTTGACGAGCAAGTCGATCCGGTCGCCTACCCGCACGAGGTCAGGCATGGCCGAGCCCGCCAGCTCGACGGGAACCGCGCGCAGCTCCGGTGGTAGCCCCGCCGTCAGGTCGGCCCCCGCCAGCCGGGTGCCGGTGAGTGCCTCGTCAGCGCGGATCGGCCCGGCCAGGCGGCGCCCGATGACCTGCGCGGGTCGCGATATCGCGCCGGGTGGGCGGAGATTGACCGGCCAGGCCAGGACACGCACGTCCGAGCCGGTTAGCTGTGCGCCTGCCGGCAGATCACGCGCCGCGACGACGACCGATCCGGCTGCTGCCGGTGGTGGCTCGTGCCGGGTGCCCATCGCGGTGACCGCTGCGAGCAGGACGCAGCCCAGAGCCAGCAATCGGCGCGGCCACCCGCTCAGGCGCGCCGCAAACTCGGAGATCGACACGTCCGCAAGTCAAGCGCGCGATGCCGGCGCCCGTGATGTCCGAAAGAGATCTGTGGATAACGAAATTGCCTGTGGATAACTCGTCAGGCAGAAGCGGCGGCCTTGGCGGCCGTACCGGAGCCGTTCGTCGACGGCGTGGATTTCGTCGAGTCGGTCTTGGTAGTGGATGTGGCAGTTGCCGAGTCCGACTTCGCCTTGGGGGCCGACGCTGCGCTGGCGGCGGCGCGGCTGTCGGTGCGGTAGAAGCCGGCGCCCTTGAAGACGACGCCGACCGACCCGTAGACCTTGCGAACGGGCTGCCCGCATACCGGGCATTCGTCGGCGGCGGCGTCCGTGAACGACTGCACGAGCTCGAACCGGTTGCCGCATTCCGGGTTCGTGCAGGCGTACTGATAGGTGGGCATTGGCGCGCGAACCTCCGACGGACTAGCACTCGACTACACCGACTGCTAACCATGGTGCTGGATGATGGCATTCCCCGTCCACTCCGACTCACCCGAGCGGGTGCCATCCCGACGGGGTGATCACCCCGGTAACCGCTGTATCCCATGGGTCTGTGGGCAGTTCGTCGGCGAGTTCGCCGTCATAGAGCAACGCGACAATCGGGACACCGGCCCGGACCCGGCGCAGCGCCCGGTCATACGATCCGCCGCCACGCCCGAGCCGTACCCCGTGCTGGTCGACGGCAAGCGCCGGAACCAGCACGACATCGGCGAGCGCGAGCGCGTCGACGCCGAGCGGGCCACCGTCCGGCCACGGCGTCCAGTCCAGATCGAGGTCGTCCAGCAACAAGGGCACGATGACGTCCGAGCCCCCGGCCGCGAGCGCATCGAGCAGTTCGACAGAACCCGGCTCCGTGCGCAGCGGTCGGTATGCGGCTGCGCATCGTGCCGACGCGAACCGCGACAGCACCTGTGCGCGCACTTCGCCTCGCGCGTGGTCGATTTGTGATGCCGTCAGCGCGGAGCGTGCCGCGAGGCGCTGCGCCCGAAGCTCACGCTTGACGGCGCCGCCTTCATCGTCGCGCAACACCCCGTTAGTCTCCCGGAATGCCTCGTGATCGCGTAACCAAGGCGCTGATCCCCGCAGCCGGTCGCGGCACGAGGTTCCTGCCGTTCACCAAGTCGGTGCCCAAGGAACTGCTGCCGATCGTGAGCACGCCGGCTCTCGAGCTGGTCGTCGCCGAGGCGTCCCGGAACCGGCTCACCGACGTCATCCTGGTGCTCGGAGAGGGTAAGCAGGCCATAGCCGACTATTTCGCGCCGCATCCGTCCCTGGAGGCTGTGCTCACGGCCAACGGCGACACCAGGTCGCTGGCGACGATCAAGCGCGCGGCGAACCTGGCCACGATCCACCAGGTCGAGCAGCTCGAACCGCGCGGGCTCGGCGACGCCGTCGCACACGGCGAACGATTCGCTGACGGCGACCCGCTTGCCGTACTGCTGCCCGACGACCTGATCGACGAGCGGGACGAGCTGCTCGGGCCGATGCTGGACGTCTACGAGGAGCACGGCGGCATCGTGCTCGCCCTGCTGGACGTCCCCCGGCCGGAGATCTACAAATACGGCGTCGTCACCCCGATCGGCGAGCCGGCCGGCGAGGTCATCGCAATTCGAGATCTGGTGGAGAAGCCCGCACCTGACCAGGCGCCGAGCACCCTCGCGATCATCGGACGCTACGTCGTCCCGCCCGAGATATTCGACGCGATCCGCCAGACCGGCGCCGGCGCGAAGGGCGAGATCCAGCTGACGGACGCGATGCGGCGCCTGGCCCATTCCGGCGTTCCGGTGCACGGCGTGGTCTTCCACGGGCGCCGGTACGACACAGGTGATCGACTCGACTACGTCCGGGCGGTCGTACAACTGGCGGCGCGACACCCCGACATCGGCGCGCAGTTCACCATGTGGTTGCGCGAGTATGTGCGTGAGAGCTTGCGGGACTAGGCACCGGGAGTACTGAGTAGTGGCAGAAGACGACGGCCGGCTGCGGTCCGTCGACGAGCACCTGGCCAGCGTGCTCGCCGGCATCGGGTCGATGTCCCCGATCGAGATGGCGCTGCTGGACGCCCAGGGGCTGCTGCTCGCCGAGAACGTCGTCACCGAGGTTCCGCTGCCGGGATTCGACAACTCAGCGATGGACGGCTACGCCGTGCGCGCCGTCGACACCCGAGCGGCCAGTCCCGACAACCCGGTCCAGCTGCCGGTGACCGGCGATGTCGTTGCCGGAACGAAGAGCCGCTCCGGTATGGGCCCCGGGTTGTCGGTGCGCATCATGACCGGCGCGCCGATCCCGGCAGGCGCGGACGCGGTCATCCCGCTCGAGCGCACCGACCGCGGCGTCGCCAAGGTGACGATCAGCGAGCCGGTACTCAGCGGTGAATGCATCCGCCGGGCAGGCGAGGATCTCGCGGCCGGAGCGCCCGCGCTGAGCGCCGGCGCGGCGATCGGCCCGCAGCAGATCGCGCTGCTCGCCGCCGTCGGGCGCGACCGCGTGCTCGTCCGGCCGCGTCCCAGGGTGATCGTGCTGTCGACGGGCAGCGAGCTGATCGAGGTGGGCCAGCAGCCCGGATTCGGCGAGGTTCCCGACGCGAACTCCTACCTGATCGCCGCTGCCGCCCGCGACGCCGGCGCCGACGCGTACCGGCTGGGCATCGTCCCCGACGACCACAGCAAGCTGCTCGACGTCCTGGAGAGCCAGTTGCTGCGCGCCGACGTCCTGATCACCACCGGCGGCGTCAGCATGGGTGCCTTCGACGTCGTGAAGCAGGCGCTCACCGAGCTGGGGACGGTCGACTTCGTCCGGGTCGCCATGCAACCGGGCAGGCCCCAGGGCTTCGGGTTTCTCGGCGACCACGTCCCGATCTTCTGCCTGCCGGGCAACCCGGTCAGCGCGCTCGTGTCGTTCGAGATCTTCGCGCGGCCGGCGATCCGCAAGCTGCTCGGCAAGCGGCAGTTGCAGCGCGCGACCGTCCAGGCGATGGCGATCGAGCGGGTCGAGAGCCCGGTCGGCATCCGGCAGTATCGTCGCGGCGTGCTGCATCGCGAGGCGAACGGCGCCTACAGCGTCTCGTTCGTCGGAGGCCCCGGCTCGCATCTGATCGCGTCCATGGCGTCGGCGAACTGCCTGGTCGTCATCGACGAGGATGTCAGCGAGGTCGTGGCGGGCTCGCGGGTCACGGTCATCCCGCTGCTGCTGTCGCAGCGCTGAGCGGCTCGCCATGTCGGCCCATCCCGGCTGGCCCGCGGAGCTTGCCGCGGGGCCGGTTCGGCTGCGCCCGCCGCGGATGCGCGACGGCCGCGCCTGGAGTGAGGTACGGCTGCGCAACGAGCGGTGGCTCGCGCCGTGGGAGCCGACCTCGGCGCTGCGTTGGGTCGACCGCAACGGGATGTCGGCGTGGCCGGCGCTTCTCTCGGCGCTGCGCAAAGCTGCCCGGGCCGGCGCGATGCTGCCGTTCGTCATCACCTACGGCGGGCGGCTGGTGGGGCAGATGAACGTGTCGAACGTCGTGCACGGCGCGCTGCGTTCCTGCACCGTCGGGTACTGGGTCGACGCGGACGTGGCCGGCCGGGGGATCACGCCGACCTCGCTGGCCCTGGTGATCGACCACTGCTTCACGAGCGTCGCGCTCCACCGGGTCGAGGTCGACATCCGTCCGGAGAACGCGGCGAGCGTGCGCGTCGTGGAGAAGCTGGGCCTGCGCCGCGAGGGCTACTACGAGCGCTTCCTCGACATCGACGGAGCCTGGCGCGATCACGTCGCCTACGCCGTCACCGTCGAGGAACTCGGTGGGCGCACCATGCAGTCGCGGCTGCGCTCGCTGCCGCCCATGCCCCGGTAGGTGCCCTCGCTGACCTCGGCCCCGATTTTGCTGCCGCTCGACACGCCGTGCTGCATGCCCGGCCGGGCCCGTCGCCCTCTATACCGTGGGTGAGATTGTTACAGGTGTGACTGGAGGTGCGATGACGTCACCCATGTGGACGGTGGTCGTCCTCGCTGTCCTCTGGCTAATTGTGGTGGTTCCGATGATCGTCCGCCGCAACGACGACCGGGCGCGCGACCGGTCGGTCGAGCGGTTCGGGACGGCCATGCGGGCGCTGACCCGGCGCCATGAGGCGATGTCGCGGCCGGTTCGG
Organism: Jatrophihabitantaceae bacterium; assembly: GCA_036506855.1. GTDB lineage: Bacteria > Actinomycetota > Actinomycetes > Mycobacteriales > Jatrophihabitantaceae > DASXRA01. The sequence goes on along the minus strand of DASXRA010000016.1, from coordinate 4,552 downwards.
TCCCGCCCGGCCGATCCGGACGCCGCCAGTGTCGTCGCCCCCCGGGTCGCCGGCCCGCGGGCGGAACTGTTCGTCACCGGAACCCGCCGTGTCGATCTCGCACCTGCCGTGCGGCGACCCGTTCCCGCCGCCGAGGAGGCGCTGATGCACCCGGTCGACCGCTCGGAGATGTCCGCCGCGCGAGCACGCATGATGGCCCGCCGCCGGCGGTCGCTGACGTTCCTGGGTGTCGGCAGCGTGGCCGGCCTCGTCCTCGCATTGTCGATGGGTGGCGCGATGTGGGTACCGGCGCTGCTGTTCGGCACCGGCCTCGGCGGATACGTCTACTTCCTGCGTGGCCAGGCGGTTCGCGATCGCGAGCGCCGCCAGGCACGTCAGCTGCGCGCTGCCACGCGCGGCATGCACGACTACGACGCGACTGACATGACGGGCGACATGATCGCCTCGCCCGACTCGGCGGTACACATCGACGACGACGATCTCGAGCTGCACGAGCACGACACCGTCGACCTCACCGGCCTCTACGCCGAGGAGTCCGCGCCCGAGCGCAGCGCCCAGCGACGGGCCAGCTGACGCGTCTGGCGCCTGCTAGCCTTGTCACTCGGTTCCGGACGTCCGGAGCCGATGATTGTTTGGGGCTGTGGCGCAGTCCGGTAGCGCACCTCGTTCGCATCGAGGGGGTCAGGGGTTCAAATCCCCTCAGCTCCACCCAGCAAAATTAGGCACTCAGCCCACGATCGGGCGGCCGGGCGCAGGGGCCTGAGTGACTACCGCCGCTCAAGCTTGAAAGTCTCGTCCATGACAATGGCGCCGTCAGGGGAGTGACCGCGGCAGCCCGAACCACGGGAGCGCGCTGTTTTCGAAGCGGGTCATGGCGCAGATCCGTTCGCCGGCGAAGGTGAGGACAAGCAGGCCGGTCCCGTGGCGATCGCCGGTAGGGGCGCGAAGGTAGGCCCCGAATGCCGGCTGACCATTTGCTCGCGTTGGCACGAGGTCGAATTTCCGGGCCCGGAGGAGGCTGGCGCAGAAGCGGGCCACGACCTCGCGGCCTCGGTATTCGAAAGGAATCGGCGGCATCGAGACGTAGACATCGTCGGTGAGCAAGGCGACCAGCGCGTCGACATCCGCGGACTCGTACGCGCTGACGAACTTCGCGACGAGCGCCTGCTCGGCGGGTGAGTCGGGAGCGGGAGGCGGTTCGCGCTCACCGATCGGCGGCAGGCGGCGCTGCAGGCTGGCGCGGGCCCGTTTGAGGGCGCTGTTGACCGATTCGACGGTCGAGTCGAGCATGTCGGCGACCTCGTTGGCGTGGTATCCGAGTACCTCGCGCAAGATGAGCACGGCGCGCTGGCGAGCGGGCAGGACCTGTAGTGCGGTCACGAAGGCCAGGGACATGGCTTCGCGTTGTTCGTAGCGGGCCTCTGGGCCGAGCGGCATATCGGTTGCACCCTCGAGGAGGGTGTCGGGATACGGCTCGAGCCACACGACTTCGCCGAGCCGAGTCGGCTCGGGCGGTTCGACCCCGGCGATGTTCCACTCCATGGCCGGGCGTCGGCTGGCCGAACGAAGCGCGTTGAGGCACCGGTTGGTGGCGATCCGGTAGAGCCAGGTGCGGATCGAGGCGCGTCCCTCGAACCCTCCGAGGCCTTGCCAAGCCGTCAGCAGCGTGTCCTGCACGGCATCCTCGGCGTCCTGGAAAGATCCGAGCATCCGATAGCAATGCACTTGCAGTTCTCGACGGTGCGGCTCGGCGAGTGCTCGGAACGCGTCGCCGTCCCCGGCCCGCGCCCTGGTAATCAAGTCGGCTGTCACCACCCCCACCTCGCGTCACCTCTCTCGCGCATCTCGTCGCATGTCCGTCCTGTTATAGACACCTGCCGAGGCGCGAACTGGGCGGTCGGCCGGCGCCCAGTTGGCCGACGTCGCGGTGTCTGCATCCCTGACGGCTCGGACGTCCGAGCGTCGGCCCTCATTAAAGCTGAGAACGACTTCGGAGCTGCTGATGGAGACTTCTGCACCGGACGCGCGCCTGACGGACGCGCCCGTTCTTGATCCCCGCCGCTGGCGGGCGCTCGCCCTGCTGTGTGGCGCGTTCTTCATGGTGGTCCTCGACGCCACGATCGTGCTCGTGGCGCTGCCCTCGATCCAGGCGGACATCGGCTTCTCCGAGCAAGGCCTGCAATGGGTGCTGAGCGCCTATGCGCTCACCTTCGGCGGACTGCTCTTGCTAGGAGGACGGGCGGCCGACCTGCTCGGGCGCCGTCGCCTGTTCATGATCGGTGTCGTGTTGTTCACGGCCGCGTCGCTCATGTGCGGGCTCGCCTGGTCGCCGGCGGCGCTCCTTGCGGCCCGCGTGGTCCAGGGCGTCGGCGCCGCGATCATGACCCCGACGGCCCTCTCGATCATCTCCACGACGTTTCCCGAGGGCGCCGAACGGAACAAGGCGCTCGGGATCTGGGGCGGGATGGGCGGCATCGGCGCCACCGCGGCGTGGCTGATCGGCGGCCCGCTCGTCGACGGCCTCGGCTGGCAGTGGATCTTCTTCATCAACATCCCCTTCGGCCTGGCGGCGCTTGCGCTGTCGCCAGCGCTCCTGAGCGAGAGCCGGGCTGCGCTGACCCGGCGGAGCTACGACCCGGCCGGGGCCCTCACCATCACCGGTGCGCTCGTCCTGCTCGTCTACGCGGTCGTCAAGGCGCCGGACGTCGGCTGGGGCGACGTGCGGACGATCCTCCCGTTCGCCGGCTCGGCCGTGCTCCTCGCCGCCTTCACGTTGATCGAGTCGCGCCACCCCGCGCCGCTCGTGCCGCTCCGTTTCCTCCGCTCGCGCACGCTCGTGGGCGCGAACGCGGTGATGCTCTTCGTCGGCACGCTCGCGGTCAGCATGCCGTTCGTCCTCACGCTCTACGCGCAGCAGGTGCTCGACTACTCGGCCGTCAAGTTCGGGGTCGGCTCGGTCGTGCTCGCGGTCGGGGCGACGGTCGGCGCGATCGTCGGTCAGGCCGCGGTCCTCAAGGTCGGCGGCGGGCCGGCCGCCGCGACGGGCATAGCGCTCATGGGTGCGGGGTCGCTCCTGCTCACGCAGGTCTCCGTGGGCGGCAGCTACTTCGGAGACATCTTCTTCGGGCTGCTCGTCTTCGGTCCCGGGGTCGGCCTCGCCTTCGTGGCCGCCACGGTCGCGACGCTCGCGGGCGTCGCCGAGCACGAATCCGGGCTCGCCTCGGGCCTGAGCAACACCGCCTTCCAGGTCGGCACAGCGCTCGGCGTCGCGATCACCACGACGGTCGCCGTCTCGCGCTCCGGGGACTACCTGGCGGCAAACGGTGGCGCGAACCCGCTCGTCGTGCTGAACGAGGGATTCCAGTCCGCCTTCGTGGCCTGCGTCGTGCTAGGCGGGATCGGCGCGGCGCTGGCAGTGCTGCTCCTCGGCCGGCCGCGGAAAGCAGCAGACGAGCGGCCGGAGGTGGTCCCGGCGACGGACGCCGCGTACTGACGAGCGAATCGGCCGGATCTACCTGCAACGACAAACACACTGATGGAGGACGGAATGCTGCTCGAAAACAAGACCGCCGTGATCTATGCAGCTGGGGGCGCAATTGGTGGCGCCGTCGCCCAGGCTTTCGCACGCGAGGGGGCAAGGCTTCTCCTGACGGGACGCAACGTGGCGAAGGTGGATGCCGTCGCCAAGGAAATCGTCGCTGCAGGTGGCGTCGCTGAGACCGCGCAGGTCGACGCTCTCGACGAGAGAGCTGTGGAGGAGCACCTCGACACCGTGGTCGAGAGAGCGGGTGGTGTTGACATCTCGTTCAACGCCATCGGCCCGGGCCCCACGACCGACCGCATGCCGCTGACGGAGTTGGCGGGCGACGCCTTCGCCCGCCCCATCGTCTTCTACACCAGCTCCAACTTCATCACGGCGACCGCCGCGGCCCGGCACATGAGCGGCCAGGGCTCGGGTGTGATCGTGACACTGACAGCCCTTCCCGGCCGGATGCCGGGCAGCCTGTTCGGCGGGCAGGCACCGGCCTGGGCCGCTGTCGAGGCGTTCTCGCGTTCTCTGGCTTTCGAAGTGGGACCAGCCGGTATCCGGGTGGTCTGCCTGCGTTCCCATGCGATCCCGGAGACCCCGCTCATCGAGGCGAACTTCGCTACGGCGGCCCCGGCGGGCGGTGTCACGCCGGCCGAGCTGCAGGCATTCCTCGAACAGGGCACGCTGCTCAAGCGGCTCCCAACGCTCGCCGAGGTCGCCGACACCGTCGCCTTCGTCGCCTCCGACGGCGCCGGTGCCATGACCGCAACCGTCGTCAACCTCAGCGCCGGCAGCTTCGCCGACTGACTGTCTTGGTGCTCATACGTCCACGGCATTGGTTGTCGCGTAGTTCGCTTCCCCGCTGGAACAACCGCTCCGCGCGCCGATCCTTGGTGATTCCAGCGGGGAAGCTGCGCGCTCGACCTGGTTTCGCCGTGCTTTCCCGGCCGCTCTGGCCATTGGCGGACCGGCCTTCTCGTTACAGCGGCAAGGAAGCCAGACGGGTCGGGCCCACCGTTCCAG
>DASXRA010000015.1:0-5521 GCA_036506855.1 Jatrophihabitantaceae bacterium | reverse complement strand
GGCAGCAACGACGGGCTGACGCTGACCGAGCGCAAGACCCAGATGAGCCTGTGGGCGCTCGCGGCGTCGCCGTTCATCCTGGGCACCGACCTGACCAACCTGGACCCGACCGACCTGGCGTTGCTGAAGAACACCGACGTGCTCGCGGTCGACCAGGACGCCATCGACGCGACCCGGATCGTCAACGCCAACGGCCAGCAGATCTTCACCAAGAAAGAGCCCAATGGCGACGCGATCGTCGGCCTGTTCAACACGAGCGGGACGCCGCAGCTGATCTCGACGAGCGCCTCGACCCTCAACATGGCACCCGGCACGGACTACCTCGTCAAGGATCTGTGGAGCCACCAGGCCACGGAGACAACGGGAGCGATCAGCGCCACCGTGCCCTCGCACGGCGTCGCCTTCTACCGGGTGAGCGCGCTGTCCAATCCGACGCAGGCGCCGCCGAACGCCACACTGGCAATGAGCCCGCTGCCGAACCTGACCGCCGGGCAGCCGGCAACGGCCACGGCGTCCTTCACCGACAACGGCGATCTGGCCGCCAAGCAGGTACGCCTCGGATTGCAGGCACCCGCGGGTTGGTCGGTCACTGCCATGTCGCCGACCTCGTTCCCGGCCGTCGAGACCGGGCAGACCGTCCAGGCCACGTTCCAGGTCGTCGCGCCGGGGTCGGGCAGCCTGTTCCAGACCGACACGCTGACCGGCACGGCCAGCTACACGTGGTCGGGCAAGACGATGGTGAACCTGACCGCCGCGCAGAACGTCACGACGAGCCCGCCGGTTCAGCCGCCGTACCAGACGTTCTCCTCAGCCACGGACGCGCCCGCGTCGTTCGGCCAGATCGGCCAGCAGTTCGGGATCTCCGGTGCCGGCGCCGACCTGTTCTCCACCAGCGACGCCTACTCGACGATCTACCTCAAGGGCGCGGTCGGCACGACGTCGACGGTCGACACGAAGGTCATGTCGCAGCAGGGCCTGACCGGCTTCGGCAAGGCAGGCATCATCGTCCGCAATGACGCCACCGGATCCGGCACCACGCCCGAAGGCGTGATCCTCTTCGCGTCGCCGTCCGGTGGGATCCAGCTCGAGTGGACCGACAACGGCGGCAACTTCATCAACGCCGTCACGCCCGCGAACGGCACCAATCCCTTCGCGCTACCGGTATGGCTCAAGCTCGAGCGGACCGGCGACAGCTACACCGGCTACTACTCCAACGACGGCAAGGGCTGGTACACGGTCGGCACCGCTACCGTCTCCGCGCAGGCCGCGACGCAGGACGCCGGCATCTTCGTGACGTCGCACTCGACCGGCACGCTCGCACAGGTGGTGTTCGACGGCCTCACCGCTGTCGCCGGCGCCGTCCCGCCGCCGCCTGGCCCCAAGCTGTACGAGGCGGAGTCGCCGGCGAACACGATCGTCGCCCCGGCGAGAATCTCCAGCTGCACCGGCTGCTCGGGCGGCCAGAAGGTCGGCTTCGTCGGCAACGGCGGCACGGTGACCTTCAACGGCGTCACCGCGCCGTCGGCTGGCAACTACGACATGACGATCTACTACCTCAACGGCCCGCCCAGCCGCGACGCGGTCATCACCGTCAACGGCGTCGACGTGCAGACCCTGTCGTTCACGCCGACGACGGACTTCAACACCGTCGGCACGGTGACGGTGCCGGTGCCGCTGGTGGCGGGCGCCAACACGATCGAGTTCTCCAACCCGGCGGCGTTCGCCCCGGACTTCGACCGGATCGCGGTGGCCGCGACGCCGAACTGAGTCGCCGGGCCAACAGGCTGCTGTGGCCTACTTCGGTACCCCCCCGCCGAGGTAGGCCACAGCCACTCTCGTGACGAACTGGTACACGCCGTCCTCGGTGGGTGCCAGCGGCCCGGGCACCGCGTGCGGCGAGCGCAGGCCGCGCTGGACGGACTCGCAGGCGGCCCAGTCCTGGCGGTTCGTCAGGTCCCAGAAGTCGACCGCGTATGACGGGTCGCCGGCCATTTCCGAGGGGAATGCCCACACGCACTCGATGCGCGTGCGGTCGACGGCCAACGGTGTGAGCAGGTGCGTCATCACGTAGTCCGGGTGCAGGCTGACGAGCAGGTTCGGGAAGCCCACCAGGTACATGACCGTGCGTAGCTCGCGCCCGGACAGACCGGCGATGGGTACGCCGTTGCTCCGCCCGTCCAGCGACATCGTCTCGACGCCGTCGCGCAGCGTCATCGAGCCGCCCAGCCACGCACCGTCCGAGACGAAGTTGTCGCCGCTCGTCGGCGGGCTGACCTTGCACAGCTCGGGATGGATGACCGAGCAGTGGTAGCACTCCTGGTAGTTCTCGATGACGATCTTCCAGTTGGCCTCGACGACGTAGTCGTGCCGGACGACGGCACGCAACCGTTCCGGGGCATATGGCGCGACGATCGGCTCGATCGAGCCGATGTGCGCACCGAACGAGCCCGAATCGCCCGCGGGGTCGGCGAAGACCCAGCCGTGCCACTCGACGACCCGGATCGGCGCCAACCCGAACTGCGCGGGGTCGAAGCCCTCGACGCCGCGGTAACCCGGTGCGCCGCGCAGCGTGCCGTCCAGGCGGTACGTCCAGCCGTGGTACGGGCAGATGATCGCGTCGCCGGTCGCCATCGCGTCACAGGGCAGCAACTCGTGCCCGCGGTGCCGGCAGGTGTTCGCGAACGCGCGCAGCTCGCCGTCGTCGCCGCGGACCAGCAGGATCCCACCCTGGCCGGTGTCTACGGCTCGCCGGCCGCCGGCTGCGGCCAGGTCTTCGGCGCGGCCCACGCACATCCAGCGGCCGAAGAAATTCGCGCGCTCCCAGTCGAGGACCGCCGGGTCGACGTACGCGGTGCGCGGAAGCATCCGGCCGCTGCCGAACTCCGCGAGCGCAGGGGCGAGCTCGGCGGCGTCGATCGGCGCGGGGACGCCACGCATTGCTGCGCCTCCCTACTGGCGGTGCGTGCAGAGCTGGTCGGGCGGGTATGTGCTGTCGTCCTCGGGTACCGCGCAGATCGCCTTGAGCTTGCTGGCGATCGCGCGCCCGAGAACGGGCAACGGCTGGTAGTCGATCTTCTTCGGCACGCGAACCTCGACGTAGACCGAACGGTCGACCGACGTGAACACGGTCGAGTTCTTCTCTTGGACGGGCAGCCAGTACACGCCGAGGAGGAAGACCAGTTCGCTCGACCCCGGCGTAAGCGCAGCGGGTCGGGCGACGCCACATCGCAGCACGACCGGCGGATCGCCCCAGGCGACGACGAACGGCGAGTCGGGCTCGGTGTGGACGGCGCGCGGCGCGAGCGGGCCGAGCTTCACCGGAAGCGCACTGAGCACCTGCGCGCACGGCGCCTCCGCCGCTGCGTTCGACGGCGGGGCCGCGACGGTGATCGGGGGAGGCGGGCCCGACGGCGTCGCCTCGTGGGACTTGCCGGAGCCGCGAGCAAGGGCGAAGGCGACGATCACCGTCACCGGCAGCGCGATCGCCGTCGCGATGAGGGCGTTGCGGCGGCTCGGGGCATCGATCGTGGGGCTCCTACAGATGGACCACTGGGCAGGTGAGCGTGCGCGTTATGCCGACGACGCCCTGCACCCGTGCGACGACGAGCTTGCCCAGCTCGTCGACGCTCGCCGCCTCGGCACGCACGATCACGTCGTACGGGCCGGTGACGTCCTCGGCGCTCGTGACGCCCGGCAGGTTGCCGATCTCGTTCGCGACCGCCGCTGCCTTGCCTACCTCGGTCTGGATGAGGATGTACGCGTTCACGGTCGCCATCGGCGCGTCCTTCCGTCCTCGCATCATCGGGAAGGTAGAACCTAGCGCAGGCCCGAATACCGCCCGCACAGTGAGGAATTCCGAGATCACCGTTTCCGACGTGGGAGAGTTCGGCCTGATCGCACGGGTCACCGCCGGACTGTCGATCGCCGACACGACTCTGCTCGGTCCCGGTGACGACGCCGCCGTGGTGCGGGCCTCTGACGGGCGCGTTGTGGCGACGACGGACCTGCTGATCGAAGGCCGGCATTTCCGCCGAGACTGGTCCACGGCGAACGACGTCGGTCACAAGGCCGCCGCCCGGAACTTCGCCGACATCGTGGCGATGGGCGCGGTGCCGACGGCGCTGCTCGTCGGATTCGGCACGCCCGCCGACCTCGAGCTGTCCTGGGTCGACGGGCTGATAGCCGGGATGCGCGAGGAATGCGGCGAGGTCGGCGCCGGCGTGGTCGGCGGCGACGTGGCAGCGGCCGACGTGATCACGCTCGGCGTGACGGCACTCGGCGACCTGCAGGGCCGCGAGCCGGTGACCCTCGCCGGGGCGAAGGTCGGCGACGTCGTGGCGCTCGCCGGACGGGTGGGCTGGGCCGATGCCGGATATGCCGTGCTTACCAGGGGATTCCGCTCGCCGGTGCAGGTCGTGGCGGCGCACCGGCGACCCGAGGTGCCTTACGCCGAAGGGCCGAGGGCTGCTGAGCTCGGCGCCACGTCCATGACCGACATCAGCGACGGGCTGGTCGCGGACCTGGGGCACATCGCCGAGGCGAGTGGCGTGCGGATGGACCTGCGCGCCGATCTCGTCCCCGTACCGATGAAGCTCAAAGAGGTGGGCGCCGCCCTCAATACCGACCCGCTCGTCTGGGTGTTCACCGGGGGCGACGACTACGCGCTGGTCGCGACGTTCCCGCGCAAGACCGATCTGCCGGCTGCCTGGACGGTGATCGGCGCGGTGACCGAGGGCGAGGGAGTGCGGGTCGACGGTCGCCGCTGGCCGGTCGGCGGGCACGAGCACTTCCGCTAGAAACGGCATTGCGCTGTCGGGGACCTGCTCTAACGTCGAGGTCGTGTTCACGATCGATCCGACGCCCTACGACCACCCCGACGTCGCACGCCTGGTCACCGAGCTACAGGCCGAGTACGTGCAGATCTACGGCACGCCGGACGAGACGCCGGTTGACGACGAGGAGTTCGACCCGCCGCAGGGCCTGTTCCTCGTCGGTCGCCTCGACGGCGAGCCCGTCGCGGCCGGTGGATGGCGGCGCATCGACGGCGCGGTGAGCACCGGTGAGATCAAGCGGATGTACGTCGTCGAGCGGGCGCGGGGGCGTGGCCTGTCGCGGCTGATGCTGGCCGAACTGGAATCCACGCTGGCCGAAGCCGGCTGCGAGCGTGTCGTGTTGATGACGGGCGGGCCGCAACGCGCGGCAATCGCGCTCTACGAGTCGAGTGGGTACGGGCCGGCTGACGCTTACGGCATCTACGCCTGCGCGCCCGATGCATGCTTCTTCGCCAAGAAGCTGAATGCGCCCTCGGCGATCGGCCCTGGGGCGGGTGGCCGCGCTAGGCGCGGGTGACCTTGCCTGCCTTCAGGCACGAGGTACACACGGTGAGACGCTTGCGGGTGCCGGGAGCCACGAGCGCGCGGACGGTCTGCACGTTCGGGTTCCACCGGCGGTGGGTGCGGCGGTGGGAGTGCGAGACGGACATGCCGAAGCCCGGGCCCTTGCCGCAGATATCGCAGACGCT
>DASXRA010000014.1:0-6209 GCA_036506855.1 Jatrophihabitantaceae bacterium | reverse complement strand
GATCCGCAGGTCGCCGAGATTCGCGCGGGCCGCATCGAGCACGGCGCTGAGCTCCATGCGCTGATTGGTCGTGGTGGCCTGCGCGCCGCTGGCGTATCCGATCTCGGGCACGGCCCAGGCCCAGCCGCCCGGCCCGGGATTGCCGACACATGCTCCGTCGGTATAAACCGTGGTGCTCATCGGCCCAGAGTGTCGCAGGAGCAGCGAATCGAGTACCACCCGAGCGGCGGATCGCAGCCTGAGCACTATGTCGCGGACCGAACGACGGGCAACTGCAGCACGCAACGAGCACCGTGTGGCGACGGAACGAGGCGGTGTCCGGGGGTGCTCGTAATTCGTCGCTCACCCGCAGCTGGCGGCCCGACCGCCGGGCCGGCTTCGTCGACAAGTGGACGGCGGCTGCCGTCTCGGCGCAGACCTCGCACCACGCGATCGGGCGGCTGGGTTCACCTCGGGCAGCGAGCCAGTCGACGACGAATGCTTGCAACGCTTTTGAGCGACATTGTTCAGATCTCTCCTAGAGAGTCTTATCCTAGGCAAATACCTAGCAGGACCGAATTCCGGCCAAATGACTGTCCGGCGTGCGGCGGGTGCCTAAAGACGGGCCGATCCGTCTGTCCCGTAACGGTGAGGAGTGTCCAATGATGACCAAGCTCGCCCTGTTGACCGCCGCCGCCACCGCGGCCGGCCTGGCCATGGTGGTCGCTCCCACCGGGGCCGCCGCCGCCACCGGATGCGCGAGTCCCACCTTCGCCTACGGCCAGGCGCAGAGCGTCTTCTCGGCCGACCCGGCGACCTGGGTGCGCGGCGAGGCGTGGGTGCAGACGCCCGACGACAGCGACCACGACGGCCGCCCGGACCGGGTCCACGTCGACATCACCCGGCCGGCCGAGACGGCGAACCCCGCCTGCCATTACAAGGCTCCGGTGATCTTCGAGGACAGCCCGTACTACGCGGGCATCGGCCCGGAGCCGTTCTGGCCGGTCGACTACGAACTGGGCAACCCGCCGCCGCCCCGCCCGCCGGTGCCGCCGTGGACGCCGCGCGTCACGAGCCCGATCATCAGCCAGATCTACGAGTCGACGTGGCTGCCGCGCGGCTTCGCCGTGGTGCACGCCGAGTCGCCGGGCACCGGCGAGTCGACCGGTTGCCCGACCTCCGGCGGCCCGAACGAGACGAATGGCGGCAAGGCCGTCGTCGACTGGCTCAACGGCCGCGTGCCCGCGTTCGCCAGTCTCACGTCCGACGACCGGGTGTCCGCGGACTGGACCACCGGCAACGTCGGGATGATGGGCACGTCCTACAACGGCACGCTGCCCGAGGCCGTCGCGACGACGGGCGTCGACGGCCTGAAGGCGATCGTGCCGATCTCGGCGATCTCCGACTGGTATGACTACTACCGCGCGAACGGCATGGTGCGCGCGCCGTTCACCTTCCAAGGCGAGGACCTCGACATCCTCGCCGACGTCGTGTACTCGCGAGCCGACCAGGCCATCTGCCGGCCGGTCATCGACGACCTGGCCCGGAAGCAGGACCGAACCACCGGCGACTTCAGCGCGTTCTGGAACGACCGCAACTACATGAAGGACGTGCGCAACGTCCACGCCGCCGTGCTCGCTGCGCACGGCAACAACGATTTCAACGTCATGACGAAGAACATGGCGCAGTTCTACGAGGCGATCAAGAAACTCGGCGTGCCGCACATGCTCTACTTCCACCAGGGCGGGCACGGCGGCGCGCCGCCGGACGTGTTCATCAACCGCTGGTTCACCCGCTACCTGTTCGGCGTGCACAACGGCGTCGAGCGGCTGCCGCGAGCGTGGATCGTCCGCGAGCCGAACGCCTGCCCGGTTCGGCAGACCACGGCTGCGGGCGACCAGTCGAACACCGCGACGCTCACCGTCGCCGACTCGGGCCGGCTCACCCTCGGCCTCACGCCGAGCATCCCGGTCACCGCGGCCGACGGCACGGTGCATACGGTTACCCGCAGCATCGTGGGGATCGTCGACAGCACGCACGTCATCCTGTCCGCACCGGTGGCGACGGGCGCTGGCGAGAAAGTGGCCGACGGCGCGACGATCGCGCTGCTGTGCGCGACCCGGCTCAACCCGGTGCCCTATGCGGAGTGGCCCGTGCCGGGCACCGAGCCCGTCAGCCTGCAGTTCACCGCAGGCGCGCCGGGAATCGGTGGCCTGACCTCCGGACCCGGCAGCGCGGTTACCGAGACGCTCACCGACGACGCCACGGTCACCGCGCCGACGTCGGCCGATGCGCCGACCTCGGCCGTGCGGCTGCTGTACCAGACGTCCCCGCTGAGCCGGGACACGCACATCAGCGGCACCCCCTGGCTCACGCTGCGGATGGCGTTCGGCAAACCGCTGGCCAACCTCACCGGCGTGCTGCTCGACTACCCGCCCACCGGACCGGCCACGATCCTCACCCGCGGCTGGCTCGATCCCACCAATCGCGTCTCCCCAGCGGTGACGACGCCGATCACGCCCGGGCAGTTCTACGCGGTGCGCTTCGACATGCAGCCGAAGGACTCGGTCGTCGTCGCCGGCCACCGCATCGGCACCATGATCATCTCCAGCGATCAGGAGGCCACGATCCGCCCGGCGCCCGGCACCCAGTTGACCATGGACCTGCGGCACAGCAGCGTGACGTTGCCGCTGAGCTGAGACCCGCGAGCCCGAACTGGTTCATTGCAGCAATGCGGCTTGCACGCATACCGCTGTGAGCATCATGCACTTGGATCGGGTTTGCTCTGATGCTTGGTGTGCTGTGCGACGATCGCAGATGTGGGGTTGGCCTTCGACGACGGCCTGGTTCTGGACGCGGCCCGGTTCGAGCTGCGTCGATACGGCCGGACCGTGCCCATGGAGCCCCAGACGTTCGATGTCCTGACCTACCTCGTGTCGCACCGGGACCGGGTCGTGCCCAAAGAAGAGCTCATGGACGCTGTGTGGGGCGGCCGGTTCGTGACCGAGGCCGCAGTGACGAGCCGGATCAAACAGGCTCGTCGCGCGCTGGGCGACGACGGACGCGGCCAGCGGCTGATCCGTACCGTGCACGGTCGCGGCTACCGCTTCATCGCCGAGGTGAGCGTCGAGGTGGCGAGCGGAACCGAGCCGGTGATTCCTTCGGCAGCGGACCGGAATCCGAGTGGCGTGACGGCGCCGATCCGATACACGGTCAGCGACGGTCTGCACATCGCCTACCAGGTGACCGGAGGCGGGGACGACGACATCGTCTTGATCTCGGGCTTCGTCTCCCATCTCGAACTCGACTGGGCCGACCACCGGCATGCACATTTCCTCGACCGGCTGGGATCGATGGGACGGCTGATCCGCTTCGACAAGCGGGGAACCGGCATGTCCGACCGGCCGGAAGGGTTGCCCGACCTCGAGACGCGTATGCACGACGTCCTCGCGGTGATGGACGCCGTTGATTCGCGCAGGGCGGTCGTGTGCGGCTATTCCGAAGGTGGCCCGATGGCCATCCTCCTAGCAGCTACCCACCCGGAGCGGGTGTCGTCTCTGGTGCTGTACGGCTGCTACGCCAAGCGGACCAGGGCGCCGGGATACCCGTGGGCGCAGTCCGATGAGGAGCGCCGTGCCTACACCGATTTGCTCATCGATGCCTGGGACTGGGAGGCCGATATGCGCAGGCGGTGTCCCTCGGCAGATCCGCCGATGCAACGGTGGTGGGCACAGCGGATGCGCGCCGCGGCGACACCGGCGACGATCCGCGCGCTGATGGACATGAACTCGGCCGTCGACGTGCGTGACGTGCTGGCCGCGGTGCGGGTCCCGACGCTGGTTCTGCACCGCACCGGCGACGCGATGTTCCATAACGAGGAGGCGCGCTATATCGCCGACCACATCCCGTCGGCGACGCTGCAGTACCTCGACGGTGCCGACCATTTCGTGTCCGGTAACCCCGACCAGATCCTCGATCCGATCGAGGCGTTCCTGGAGACCGTCCGGCACCCGCCGGTTGCGTCGCTCGCGTTGGCGGCCGTAGTGGCCGTCGCCGGAGAGCCGGGCCTGGTCGACGACCTGGTGTCGGCGGGTGGTCGAATCCGCTCGACGCCGTCGGGCCGGCGCGTCGTCCTCTTCGACGGTCCGGCGACGGCGGTGCGCTCCGGGCTCGCGAGCCTGCACGCCGACGTCGCGATCGGCGTGTCCATCGCCGAGGTGCCGCGAGACTCCGCGTCAGTGGATGGTCCGGGCGTGCGCCACGCGGAGCGGATTGCCGATGCGGCGACCCCGGGCGAGCTGTGGGTGTCCGCCGCGGCCGGCATGTTGCTCGCGGGCAGCGGCGTGCAGTTGCTGCCCGTGCCGTCCGAGGACGACATTGCCGGGCAGCCGCTGCTTCATGCCGTCAGTTGACGGGTCATGCGGTCGCTACGTCGACGCTGACCGGAACGCCGTTGGTGACGACGTCGTAGACGGCCGACCGGCTCTGCGACTGTCGCACCAGCGCCGCCAGCTTCTCGGCCTCGGCTGCTCCTTTGACGTGGAAGACCACACGGATGCCGTCGAAGCCGTTGCGCACGTCGGCGTCCAGGCCGAGGATGCCGCGCAGGTCGATGTCGCCCTCGATGGTTGCGGTGACCTCGTCGAGCGCGATGCCCCGTGCGGCGGCGATGTTGCCGAGCCCGCTCATCAGGCACGCGCCGAGCGCGTGCAACAGGTACTCGGCCGGGGTCGGGCCGTGGTCGTTGCCGACGAGGACGGCCGGGTGGTCGGCGTCGAGCACGGTCTCGTGCTCGTGGACGTGCTCCTGCCCCGCCCCGTAGAAGCCCGTGATTACGGCGCGGTTGTGGGTGCCGCTGACCCAGCGGTTGGCGACCCGGAACTGGAAGCGGGCCAGCTCCGGCTGGGAACGCACCGCGGCGATGGTCGCGAACAGGGTGGCGGTGTCGACCCCGTTGATGGGGGCGTCGGTGGTGGCGGTCATGGTGGATCCCTTTCTGGGGTGGGAGTCAGGCCGCGGTCGCGGCCGGACGGGTGCCGGGGGGCTCCGGAAAGGAGGCGAGCATGAGCGCCTCCCGGTCGAGGGCTTCGCTCAGCTGAATCTGCAGCTCGGCGAAGCGGTGCGGCGGCGGGAACTCGGTCAGCGCGCGGGTGAGATCGAACGTCTCGCGCAGCGCGCTGTCACGCGCGTGCTCGTAGCCGGCGAGCGCCTCGGCCTCGTCGGCGCGGTCGCGCAGTGCCGCGCTAACCGCGGTGGCCAGCAGCTCCGCGTCGCGGAACGCGTCGGTCATTCCGTGCCCTGTGATCGGGTCGCGGTGGTAGCCGGCGTCGCCGACGAGCGCCCATCCCGGGCCGTGGCTGCGGCGCACATAATTGGGCATCCGCGTGACGCCGCGGACCGGAGTGGTGAGGTGGCCGTCGAGCGCCCGCGCGCCGACGCTGGGCGCGAGCCGGACGAGCTCGGCGACCAGCGCGTCGCCGCGCTTGGACCCGGCCTGGCTGATGCCCTGCAGTAGCGGTGCGGGTCGGCCCAGCCAGATGCACGCCTGCCCGTCGTGCGTGGGGAACACCCCGGCGAAGGACGACGGTGCGAGGTGGAACTCGAATCCGTTCCACGACGGCGATGCGGCGTAGGCGTAGAACAGAGCAGCATCGGTGTTGAAGCTCTCGAGGATCTCGGCCCCGACGAAGCGTGCGATCGACGAGCGCAGGCCGTCCGCGCCGATGACGTAGCGCCCGGTCAGTTCGGTGGTGCCGCCGAACCGGTCGCGTGTGGTGATGCCGATGACCCGCCCGCTCGCGTCGCGCAGCACGCCGGTAGCGGTGCGCCCCTGCCGGACCTCGGCACCCGCGTCGCGCGCGGCGTCGGTCAGCAGCGCGTCGAGTATGTG
The DNA here is from genome assembly GCA_036506855.1 of Jatrophihabitantaceae bacterium. Taxonomy (GTDB): domain Bacteria; phylum Actinomycetota; class Actinomycetes; order Mycobacteriales; family Jatrophihabitantaceae; genus DASXRA01. The sequence continues at coordinate 340 of DASXRA010000014.1, read as the reverse complement.
GCGGCGCGGCGCGAGCAGCATGTCGACCCCGGCGCGGTCCTTGATTTCCCGGACGGTGAGCATTCCGTCGAGGCCGAACGTGACCTGCCGCGACGGCGGTGCGCCGCTCGCGAGTACCGCATCGAGCAGCCCCCAACGCGACAGCTGCACGACCCCGCCGCGCGCGATGCCATGCGTCGACAGCGTGTCGCTCGGCTGCACGGCCCGGTCGACGAGTGCGACATCGTGGCCCGCCCGGGCCAGCAGCAGCGCGGTCGCTGCGCCCGCACAGCGAGATCCGACGATCACGACGTCGTGCTGGGTTGTAGTCACGGGACGAAACTGTGCGCCGGGCGGTCGG
>DASXRA010000013.1:0-3290 GCA_036506855.1 Jatrophihabitantaceae bacterium | reverse complement strand
TCCCGGCCAACAACGGCCGGGCGAATCCCTCAGCCATGAACAGTCCGGCCAGGATGGCGACGATGATCGGGGCGAAGTTCACCAGCAGGGCGGCCGTACCGGCGTCCAGGTGCCGCTCGGCCGCGTTGAGCACGACGGCGTAGCCGGCGAACCAGGACACCCCATACGCGATCACGAGGCCGAGCGGCTTGCCACGGGGCAAGGGCCGCCGGACACGGACGGCAAGCGCGATCAGCGCCAGCGAGCCCACGGTGAGACGCCCCAGAGCCATCGGTCCTGGCGAGAGCGAATCGCCGACGACTCGGATCACGACGAACGCCGACGCCCACATCAACACCACGGCCACGGTGGCTGCCGCTACCGTCCAGGACCGCTTCGGTCGTGGCGTCGTCGACGGCGGGACGTCTGCGACGTCGAGCGAGGTCATGGAGTCATCGTCTTGGCCCGGAAACAACAGCACAAGCGATAATTAGCGACCGACTCTTCAGTCTGACTGTACGATCGGCGGATGCTCGACATGCACCGGCTGCGCGTCTTCCGGGCCGTGGTCGCGGCCGGTTCCATCAACGGCGCCGCGTCCAGCCTCGGCTACACCTCGTCGGCGATCAGCCAGCACTTGACCGCGCTGCAGAAGGAAACGGGGCTCGCGCTCGTGGAACGAGTCGGGCGTGGCATCCAGCCCACCGGCGTGGGCCGGCGCTTCGCCGAGGAGTCCGGTGAGGTGCTCGAGCGGCTGGCCGCGCTGGAATCCACGGCCGGTGACCTGCGAGCCGGCCGGATCGGCCGGCTGACCCTGAGCTACTTCGCGTCCATCGGCGCAGGCTGGCTGCCGCGCGTGGTGGCCGCGCTGTCACAGGAGTTCCCGAGGCTCCGGCTGGATCTGCGGCTGATCGAGCTCGCCGGCGAGCCGCCGTACGTGCCCGACGTTGAGGTGTTCGTCGAAGGCGCTGCCTCGTCATCGCTCGACGGATACGACGTGCATGCCGTACTCGACGAGCCGTACGTCGTGGTGTTGCCGCAGACGCATCCGCTGGCCGAGGCCACGACGGTGCGGCTCGGCGACCTGCAGCAGGAGGCGTGGATCGACAACGACCTGGCTCGCGGCGCGTGCCGTCAGGTCGTTCTGGACGCCTGCGCCGGCATCGGCTTCACGCCCGCCTTCCAGGTCGAGACGCACGACTACCCGTCGGCGATCGCATTCGTCGCGGCGGGTGTCGGCATCACCGTGCTGCCGCGCATCGGCGCCGCAACGTTGCCCGACGGATTGCGCGCCGTGCCGGTCGTCGATCCGGTTCCCGTCCGGCACATCCTGGTGCGCGTGCGCCACGCTGTCCGCGACAACCCCGCAGCACAGCGGGCCCTGGAGCTCTTGCTGCGCGAGCGGGATTAGCTCCGTTCCCAGGACTTGCCGCCGTCGGTGGTCGTGTAGACCTCGCTGCGAACCGTGCAGCCGGACTTGCCGCTCGCGCAGTTCGCGGTGTCGACCCGAGCGATGCCCATCGTCGCCGTCGCGAACGTCATCGTGGACGGTGATGCCGGCAGCCCTCGCGGGACGAAGCTGCTCTGCGCCGAGCCGCGCACAACGTGCAGGCGCACCGTGTTTGGCTCTGCGACGAGGACCGTGCCGTCGGGCAGCGCGGCGACCGGCGCGGCGGTACCGGCGCCGAGCTCGCCGCTGAGCGCGACGCCCGCGACCTTGCGGAACGTCGACCCGTCCGTCGTGGCGAACCGGTCGACGCGCGGCGAGCCCGCGTGGTTGGTGACGGGTACGAGCAACGACCCGTCGGGTTGGTTGATCGGGGCCCCGATGCTCGCCACGCCGGGGTCGACGTTGCGCAGCGGCGCGACCGGTCCGCCGACCGCCACCGGTGTCCACGCCGAAGCCTTCGCGTCGCTGACGTACAGCCGCGACGACAGCGCGCCGCCGCTGAGCGCCAACCGGCCGTTCCACCAGGCGACCCGTCCGCCGGCCGGCGCGTCATGGGACGTGAACGCGCCGCCCTTCGCCTCGCCGAGCAGGACAGCCGCCTGGCCGACCGCGCCGGCCGCCCCGGGGTGGTCGAGGACGATCGCGAGCCGCGTGCCGTCCGGGCTGAGCGCGAGGTCGACCGTGCCCGGGTCGGACGTACCGGCAACCGGGCGCCGTTGCCAGGACTGCCCGCCGTCGTGCGACCCCTCGATCGTGATGCCGTTGGCCTCGCGGACGGCCGCGTAGATGTCGTAGCCGTGCGCGGCGACGCTCTGGCCATCGGCCGGGCGGTGCGGCAGCGCGACGGTCGTCCACTGCGTTGCCGCCAACGCGTAGGCCACTGTGTGCCCGTCGCGCGACGCCGTGATCACGGGTGAGGTGACGGCGGCGGCGCCGCCCGGCGCCGGGGGTGCGGCGTGATCGGCGGACGTGCAGCCGGCGACTGCGAATGCCGCCGCGACGAGGCCGAGCCATATCGGATGGCGGACCATCGCGCGTCCTCCTAATGGCATGGCGACGTGCTTACGACATGAGTGACAGCGCCGTAGATCGGTCCGTACGAGCAGTCGCTGTCGATGTTCAGCGTCACGCCGTTCTCGGTCTGGTTGTGCCCGCCCCGGTACTGCTTGTGTCGCTGGACGTTGACCCAGTACGTGCTCGACACGCAGCTGAACGCGCGGGTCGACGGGTTGCCGTCCCATTGCGCGCCGGTCACGTAGTTCGGCGGATGAGCGATCGTGGCGAAGTCGGCGAGGTTGCCGCCGCAGGTCGAGGTGTACACGCCGGCGGACTGCGCGGGCGCCACGTGCATCTGCTCGACCCAACCCTCGACGAACGCCTTCGCCGCGGCCCGGCAGCTCGCGGTGTTGGTGGACGGCGCCTCCAGGTCGAGGGTGATCGGGACGCTCGGGGTGTTCTGCAACTTGATCCACGCGTTGTACGCGGCCAGCGCCTCGCTCTTGCCCTGTGCCAGCGCTGTGGACGGCGTCAGGCTGAAGTAGATGGCCTGCCCGCTCGTGCACGGGTTCTGGCGGCCGACCCAGATCGGCTCGAGGTCCCAACCCATCGCGATCACGCTGTTGACCCACGAGCTGGTCAGGTTCGGCTGGGAGCAGCCGCGGTCGCCACCGCCGATGTAGATGCCCCAGTACGAGTACGGGGTGTTCGTCCAGAACGCCTGCATCTGGCTCAGGCTCGGCGCCGTGCAGCTGTCGGCGCCGTAACCGGACAGCTTCTGCAGACCCGCCGCCGGGCTCGCAGGCGCTCGCCACCCGACGCCGAGCACCGCGACCACCAGCGCCATCACGGCGAGCCGCCTCGT
>DASXRA010000012.1:0-8070 GCA_036506855.1 Jatrophihabitantaceae bacterium | reverse complement strand
CGCCGACTTCGTGCTGCCCGAGCTGCCCGCGCTGCGCATGGCCGCCGACGAGCACGGCCAGCACAAGGACGTGTACGCGCACACGCTGCAGGTGCTCGACCAGGCGATCGACCTGGAATCGTCGCCGGATCTCGTGTTGCGCTGGGCCGCCGTGCTGCACGACATCGGCAAGCCGGCAACCCGGCGGTTCGAGGCGGACGGCCGGGTCACGTTTCACCACCACGAGGCGGTCGGCGCCCGCATGGCCCGGGCGCGGCTGCGCGAGCTGAAGTACTCGAAGGATCTCGTCGACGACGTCGCCCAGTTGGTGGTCCTGCACCTGCGCTTCTACGGCTACGGACGCGGCGAGTGGACCGACTCGGCGGTGCGCCGCTACGTCGTCGACGCAGGCCCCCTGCTCGACCGCCTGCACAAGCTCGTCCGGTCCGACTGCACGACGCGCAACCAGCGCAAGGCGGCCGCGCTCTCGTCCGCGTACGACGCGTTGGAGGAGCGAATCGCGCTGCTCCGTGAGAAGGAGGAGCTCGACTCGATCCGTCCCGACCTGGACGGCAACGAGATCATGGCGGTGCTCGGCATCCCGCCCGGGCCGGCGGTGGGGCGGGCGTACCAGCACCTGCTCGCCCTGCGCATGGAGCACGGCCCGCTCGGGCACGACCGGGCCGTCGAGGAGCTCAAGAAGTGGATGGCTGAGCAGTGAGGTGCGCCCACGCCTCGGGCGTTGCCCGGAGGAACTCGTCGAACGCCATCGGACGGCGCCCGGTCAGCGCCTCGATCGTGTGGCTGGTGACACCCACCTCGCCTGTCGCGATCGCCAGGTAGGAGCCGATCCAGCCCTCGATCTGCCAGTCCTCGCCCGCACCGGCGCGTGATGCGCGCGCCTCGTCCAGGGTCTCCGCGTGGTAGCTGATCTCGCGTCCGGTGACGGTGCTGAGCAGCCGCACCGTCTCGTCCATATCGATCGCGGACGGCCCGGACACGTCGTAGATCGCGCCGGCATGCGTGTCGTCGAGCAGCACAGCGACGGCGAGCCGCGCCACGTCCGAACGGGCCACCCAGGCGACCGTGCCGTTACCCGCAGGACCGCGGATCACGCCGTCCGCGCCCACGAACAACGGAGCCCAGTCGGCGTAGAGGCTGTCGCGCAGGGCGGTGAGCGCCATACCGGCGTCGACGATCGCCCGCTCGGTGTGCGCATGGTCGCGGGCGTAGGTGAAGCTCGCCTGCGGCGCGGCGCCCATGAACGACGTGTAGACGACGCGACGCACGCCGGCGCGGGCCGCGGCCTGCACGACGCCGCGATGCAGATCTAGCCGGTCACGTGCCTCGTGCCCGGACACGAGGAACAACGTCGCGACGCCGTCGAGCGCGTCAGACATCGCGGTGACGTCCGCGTAGTCGGCGATGGCCACCTCGGCGCCGTCCAGCAGCGGCGTCCGAGCGGGGTTGCGGGTGACGACCCGCTGCCGGATGCCGCGGGCGGACAGCTCGCGGGCGACCAGCCGGCCGAGGTGGCCGCTGGCACCGGTCACGGCGACGAGCCCGCTCATACCGGCGACACCGTGGGTTCGGGCGCGACTTCACGCCGGGGCAGGCGTCCGGCCACGCGTAGGTAACCCACTCCGGCGAGCGCGTAGACGACGCCGAGCACGACGATCGACACGGGTGAGTAGCCGGTGTCGGGCAGCAGGACCGAGGTGGCGACGGCGGCGCTGACGAAGGTCACGTTGAACAGCGTGTCGTAGAAGGAGAAGACGCGCCCACGGTAGTCGTCCTCGATCGACTGCTGCAGCAGTGTGTCGACGCAGATCTTGACGCCCTGAGCGACGAAGCCGAGCACGCCCGCGGCGAGCAGCAGCAGCGGCATCGTGTACGGCAGACCGAGGCCGATCTCGGCTACCGACGCGATGCCGAGTAGCAGTGCTGGCCAGCGGACGAAGCCCAGCCGCCGTGACGCCGCGGGTGTGATCACCGCGGCGAGTCCCGCGCCGATCGCGACGGCCGCGATCGCCTGGCCCAAGCCAGCCAGCCCGGCGCGGAAGATGCCCTCGTCGTGGAAGTAGTTGCGGTACAGCAGCAGCGTGCAGACCGTGCTCACGCCGAAGCAGAACCGGTGCATGCCGATCATGATCAGCGCGTAGAACGCCGGCTTGCGGGCCGCGATGTGCTTCGCGCCGGCGACCAGGCCGGCGGCGACGACCCGGAACGTCTCGCGATTGCTGCGCTCGACGTCGTCCGGCCCGAGCGCCTCGCGGCTGAATCCACGTGCCACGAAGGACGAGGCCAGATACGGCAGCGCGGCGGCGATGGCGATCGCGGCGTACTCGGCGTTCGTGCCGCCGGTCAGGGCCCGTACGCCGATGGCCGCTGTGCCGCCGAGCGTCGTGGCGATCGACCCGCTCGTCGTCGACAGTGCGTTGGCGGTGACCAGCTCTCGCGCGTCGACGACGTGCGGCAGGCCTGCCGACAGCGCCGACAGGAAGAAGCGGTTGAGCGAGATGACGACCAGCGCGCTGGCGTAGAACGGCTCACCATGCAAGCCCAGGCCGATCTCGGCAGCCACGGCCGCGACGCCGATGGCTCGCAGCACGTTGGAGATGACCAGGACGCGCTGGCGCCACCACCGGTCGAGCAGCACTCCGGCGAACGGGCCGACGAGCGAGTACGGCAGCAGCACCACGGCGAAGCCCGCGGCGACGTCCGCGGCGTGAGCGGCCCGTTCGGGGTTGAACAGCACGGCACCGGCGAGCGAAGCCTGGAAGACGCCGTCGCCGAACTGCCCGAGCAAGCGCACCGAATACAGCCGGCGGAAGTCCGGGCGCCGCAGCGAAGCCCGAAGGTGTCCACTGGCGCGCACGCTTTGACGTTAGAGCAAGTGGTTCGCTACGGAAGCGTCGATTGCGTACCACCGCCGGGGGATGTCGCGCGCCCCGTACGCATACCGGGCAAGATGTCAGCGTGCCCGCCGAGCAGTCGACTCCCTGCGCGTGGACCGGCCGCGTACCCGCGTCGGGACGCCTCCTCGTCGCCAGCCCGCTGCTCACCGAGCCGAAGTTCGCCCGCACGGTCGTCTACATCCTCGAGCACGACGGCGGGGGCACCGTCGGCGTGGTGCTCAACCGGCCCAGTCACACGCCAGTGGGCCAGGTGCTCCCGGATTGGCGGGACGCGGTGAGCGAGCCGGCCGTCGTGTTCGGCGGCGGCCCGGTCATGCCGGACGGCGCGCTCTGCCTCGCCGAACTGGCCGGCCGGCACAGCGACCACGGGCCGGGCGTGCGGCGTATCGCCGATGGGCTGGCCACCGTCGACCTCGACGGAGACATCGCGCTGATCACCGGGATAACGACGCGACTGCGTGTGTTCGCCGGCCATTCCGGATGGGCGCCGGGGCAACTGGCCGACGAGATGGCCGCCGGATCGTGGTACGTCGTCGACGGACGAGCCGACGACGCGTTCTCCGACGACCCTGCGCCGCTATGGCGCCAGGTGCTGCGCCGTCAGCCCCCGCCGCTGACCATCCTCTCGACGTACCCCACCGAGCTCGGCCTCAACTGAGCGCTCTTGGCCGTCCGGACGGCACTATGCGGCTCGCACGGCCAAGACCGGACGGCTCAGCGCTCGCGCAGCGACGAGAGGTTGACGACGATCGCCTCCTGCGTGCTGCGGGCGATGACCACCACGGCCTCGACGTCCGGGTCGTTGTTCTCCTCGCGATGCGGCGTCCACGGTGGCACGTACACGTAGTCGCCGGGTCGGGCCGTGATGCGCTGCTCCTCGTCGCCGTCGAGGAACACGAACTCGGGAGTGCCGCTGACGACGAAGATCGCGGTCTCCGACTCGCCATGATGATGGTCGGCCGAGTGCTGTCCAGGCTGCACATGCGTCTGGCCCATCCACAGCTTCGCCGATCCGACGCGCCGCTCGCTGATCGCGGCGAAGCGCGCCATCCCCGCCGACTGGGCCGTCTCTGCGTCGACCTCGGCAGCGGGGATGTGGCGCAGCGTCAGCGGTCGACCTCGCCGTTGATGAACTTCTCGACGGCGTCGCGTGCCTCGTCGTCGAAGTACTGAACCGGCGGCGACTTCATGAAGTACGACGATGCCGACAGGATCGGCCCACCGATTCCCCGGTCCTTCGCGATCTTCGCGGCGCGCAACGCGTCGATAATGATGCCCGCCGAGTTGGGCGAATCCCACACCTCGAGCTTGTACTCGAGGTTCAGCGGGACGTCGCCGAACGCTTTGCCCTCCAGCCGGACGTAGGCCCACTTGCGGTCGTCGAGCCAGGGGACGTAGTCGGACGGGCCGATGTGCACGTTGCGCTTGCCGAGATCGCGGTTCGGGATCTGCGACGTGACGGCGTTGGTCTTGCTGATCTTCTTCGACTCGAGCCGGTCGCGCTCGAGCATGTTCATGAAGTCCATGTTGCCGCCGACGTTGAGCTGCATGGTCCGCTGCAGTTCGACACCGCGATCCTCGAACAGCTTGGCCAGCACCCGGTGGGTGATCGTCGCACCGACCTGGGACTTGATGTCGTCACCGACGATCGGCACGCCGGCGTCCTCGAACTTCTTGGCCCACTCCGGCGTACCGGCGATAAACACCGGCAGCGCGTTGACGAATGCGACGCCGGCGTCGATGGCGCACTGCGCGTAGAACTTGGCAGCGTCCTCGGAGCCCACCGGCAGGTAGCAGATCAGCACATCGACCTCGGCCGCCCGCAATGCGGCGACGACGTCCACGGGCTCCTCGTCGGACTCGCCGATGGTCTCCAGGTAGTACTTGCCCAGGCCGTCGAGGGTGTGGCCGCGCTGTACCGTGACGCCCAGCGGTGGCACGTCCGCGATCTTGATCGTGTTGTTCTCACTGGCCAGGATGGCCTCGGACAGGTCGCGGCCGACCTTCTTCGCGTCCACGTCGAATGCGGCGACGAACTCGATGTCGCGAACGTGGTACTGGCCGAACTTGACGTGCATCAGGCCGGGCACCTTCTGCGCGGGGTCGGCGTCGCGGTAGTAGTGGACGCCCTGCACCAGCGACGCCGCGCAGTTGCCCACGCCGACGATGCCGACTCGAATCTTGCCCATTCAGGGGCCTCCTCTGTGTGGTTACGACTTCTCTTGTTCGATCAATTCGGTGAGCCAGCGGACCTCTCGGTCAACCGACTCCAACCCGTGCTCTTGCAACTGGAGCGTGTAGCGGTCCATCCGCTCGCGTGTGCGAGCCAGCGAGCTGCGCATGCCGTCGCGCTGTGCCTCGACCCGCCGCCGTCGCCCTTCGAGGATCTGCAGCCGGATGTCGGACCGGGTCTGCGCGAAGAACGCGAGCCGCGCGCCGAAACCCTCGTCGTCGAAGGCTTCCGGTCCCACCGCGGCGAGCAACTCGCTGAAGTGCTCCTTCCCGTCCGCGGTGAGGCGGTAGACGCGCTTGCCACGTCGTGACTTGGCCGTGCGCGGCGCCGTGTCGGGTGCCTCCTCGGTGATCCACCCGGCCTCGGACAGCCGCCGCAGCGTCGGGTAGAGCGAACCGTAGGAAAACGCCCGGAACGCACCGAGCAGGCTGGCCAGCCGCTTGCGGAGCTCGTACCCGTGCATCGGGCTCTCGTTCAGCAGCCCGAGAACGGCGATCTCCAGCATTTGCGACTGCGCCCTTATCTCGACGTGATGTATCAGCACGATACATCAGCCCGGGTGGAAGGTGTCAATTGAACGCGAGCGGTATCGGACTCGTCTCAACCATTGGCAAGCTTTGTGGGCCAGTCACCCGTCTCGTCCATGGAGGCAGCAAGATGCATGGAGCCACCCGCCGCAGTGCCCTACTCGTCGCACTCGTCGTCGCCGCGCTGTTCGGCACGGCGCTCGCGGCCGGGGCGGCGGCCAACCACTTCGGTTACCACAAGGTGCGCGAAGGCCTGCCGTCCGGCCTGCCGCATTTCTCGCTGACGAGCACTGACATCGCAGCCGGCCGGCCGATCCCGCAGCAGCCGTTCTGGGGTTGTGACGGCAGCACTGAATCTCCCCAGCTGTCGTGGAGCGGTGCCCCGAGCGCGACGCAGAGCTATGCGGTCACCGTGTTCGACGTCGACGCCCCGACAGGCAGCGGATTCTGGCACTGGGTCGCGTGGGACCTGCCCAGCTCAGTGACCTCGCTGCCGACCGGCGCCGTGCTCCGCGCCGGTGCCGTCAACGGCGAGAACGACGGTGGGGGGCTCGGCTACACCGGGCCGTGCCCGCCCGCGGGCGACGTGACGCACCACTACCACTTCACCGTCGTCGCGTTGGACGTGCCGAGCCTCGGCCTCGACGCGACGACGCACGCGGCGGTCGTCGGGTTCAACCTCGGCCGGCACGCGCTCGCGTCCGCAGAGTTCACCGGGACCGCGCAGCAGTAGAGCGAGTTATCCAGTGACGACGGCGAGCAGGTAGCCGTCGTAGCCCTTCGAGCCGACGGTCTGGATCACGGTCGCGCTCACCCGGGGTTCGGCAGCCACCAGGTCGACGAGCCGGCGCACGCCCTGCACCGCGGCGTTGTCGCTCGACGCGTCGATCACGGCGCCGTCGCGCACAACGTTGTCGACGACGATCACCGTGCCGGGGCGCGACAGCCGGACGGCGTGCGCGAAGTAGTCGGCGTTGCTCTGCTTGTCCGCGTCGATGAAGACGAGGTCGAACGGGCCGACCAGATCGGGCAGCGACTGCAGGGCCGGCCCGACGACCACATCGGCCACGCCGGCCAGCCCGGCATTGGCCAGGTTGGCGCGCGCGACCTCGGCGTGGTGCGGGTCGACCTCGAGGCTGACCAGCCGGCCACCTTCCGGTAGCGCACGGGCGAGCCAGATCGTGCTGTAGCCGCCGAGCGTCCCGACCTCGAGGACGGAGCGGGCGCCTCGCACGAGGGCGAGCAGGTGCAGCTGCTTGCCCTCGTTCGGCGCCACGCTGATCGCCGGCAGGCCGCCCGCCTCGGTGGCCTTGAGGGCGGAGTCGAGCGCCGGATCGGGCGGCGCGAGCGCCCCGACGAAGTAGTTCTCGACGGCGGTCCATAGGTCCTGAGTCATACCTCGACCCTAGAGCGGACGGTTTGCGTCGGTCCGCGCGGCAGGTAGGTGACGCATGCCTTGTGGGCGGTAATCGACCGGGGTAAGCCGAGGCCCATCGGGCCCGGTCCGAAGGGGCGCCGGGTGCTCGGGCACCCTGGAGGAACGATGGGCAATCCACGACTCGTCTTCGCCGCGGTCGCCGCGGTGGCCACAGTGCTGTCCGGCGCCGCGGTCGCTGTGGCCGCACCGGTCAATGACACCCTCGTCACGGTCGGGAGCCCGACGACGCCGTTCTCGCAGAACAAGCAGAACGAGCCCGCGGTCGCGATCGACCCGAGCAACCCGAACGTCGTGGTGGCCGGCGCCAACGAAGAAGTCGACATGGAGTCGTGCGCCGCGGGCACGCCGAACACCTGCCCGTTCACGCCGGGCGTGGGCTTCTCGGGCGTCTACTTCTCAACCAACGGCGGCGGGACGTGGACCCAGCCGACCTACCAGGGCTGGAGCGCTCGTCACTGCCTCAGCGGCCCGGCTCCGTGCGCACCGCACGTTGGCCCGATCGGCACCCTGCCGCACTACTTCGAGGCCGGGCTGGTCTCCGACGGCGACCCCGCTGTGGCCTTCGGCCCTCGTCGGGGCGCGGACGGGACGTTCTCGTGGAACAACGGCTCTCGCCTCTACTACGCCAACCTGACGTCGAACTTCGACGCCTCCGGGACGATCAAGGGCTTCGAAGGAATCGCGGTCTCGCGCACCGACGACGTGGCCGCCGCGGCCGCGGGCAACGCGTCCGCGTGGACGGCGCCGACCGTGATCTCCATGCAGTCCAACACGACCTTCTCCGACAAGGAGCAGGTGTACGCCGACAACCAGGCGAACAGCCCGTTCTTCGGCCGGGTGTATGTCTGCTGGGCGTCGTTCCGCAGCCAGGAAAAGGGTCGGGCCCTGCCGACACCGCTGACCGTCGCCCGCTCGGCTGACGGCGGCGCGACGTGGACCGTTTCGCAGGTAGGACCCGCGACGAACAACGGCATC
>DASXRA010000011.1:0-6813 GCA_036506855.1 Jatrophihabitantaceae bacterium | reverse complement strand
CGGCGCAGCAGAGCAACAGCCGTGGATCGTCATATCCAACCTGGCCGCTACGGCTCCGAGGCCTCGGTCAGCGCATGTCGCGTTGGACCACTCCGCCTGCCTGCGCTGGCAAACGCGACATGATCATGGACGATCGCGGCTTCGAGCCGCGCCGGAGTCACCAGCCCGCGTCGATCCACCGCTGTAGTGCTAGGACGGCGCCGCCTCGAAGTGGCTACTGCCGGACCCCACGGTGAACGTCACGTCGCCGGTGCGCACCGGCGCGCCCGCGCCGTCGGCGCTGTACGCCGAGCCGGCGACCGCCGGCAGGACGACCGTCGCGCTGACGTTGACCGGCACGTCGACGTCGAGGACGAAGCCGCGTGCAGTGCGCGTCCAGGTGACACCGACCGGGCCGCGCTCGGTCCACTCGGTGCCGCTCGCGTGCCGCAGACCCGTCGCGGGCAAGGTGATCGCGACCGTGGCCGCTCCTGGGCTGGTCACCGTGACGTCGAGCAGCGACTCGAGGATGCCGTCGATACCGGCCGACCCCCATCCGTGCGAGAAGCTCTCGCTGTTGCGCTGGTTGACGGCGCTGCCTCGGCAGCTCGACACGGAGCAGCCGGGCGTCCATTCCTCCCACATGAACGTGCCGCCCTCGGCCAGCACGCGCGCCGGGCCGTCGCCCGCCGGGTCGGTGAGCAGCGAGACGAGCGCGCCGATGTGCCCGGTCCGGCCGAGCGCGGCTTCGAGCTGACGCAGGTCCATCGGCCCCTGCTTCATGCCCTGTGCCGCGATGTAGTCGCCGAGCGCCGGATAGCTGTCGGGCGGCGCGATGCCGTAGTCGACCGCGTAGGTCTGCGCGTGCTGCGAGTAGTTGTCGATCGGCGCCAGCGTGCCGGTGGCCAGCCCGTCGGAGTACCGGCCGGTCGAGGCGTTGCGCAGCTGGGCGTTGACGGCGTCGCGGATCGCGTCGGCGTGGCCGGTGTACGCCGCGGAGTCGGCGGCGGCGCCGAGCACGTCCGCGGCTTGCGCCACGGCTCGGTTCGCGCCGACGCCCAGTGCGTTGACCACCAGTTCGGCGCCGTTGCCGTTCACCACAGTGTCGTAGCGCATCGGGGGCGGCCAGTCGATGATGCCGAACTGGTACGGCCCGCTGCCGCCGGGCAGCTGGTACACCAGACCCTGCGGCGCGATAACGGCCGCGTTGATGTAGTCCGCGACGCGGCGCATCGCGGGGTAGACCTGTGCCACCAGGCCCGCGTCGCCGGTCATCAGGTAGTACCGCATGACCCACTCAGGGAACATCTCGCTGTAGTCGGGGATGTCGCGCTTGGCGTCGCCGTTCGGGTACACGGCGTTCATCGCGCCATTCGGCCAGTACCGCGCCTGAGACTGCGCGAAGTCCACTATCGCCTCGCGGGTCAGCGACCGCTCGTCCAGAGATGACATCGACGCGAACGACTCGTCGACCGTGTCGCCGAGGAACTGCCCCTTCTCCCGGGTCGGCGTATCGAGGAAGACGTTCTGCGCCGACTGCAGCGCCGAGCGCTGCATCAGGGCGAACACCGAGTCGAGCGTGTGGTTGTCGCTCTGGAAGCTGGCCTCGTGCCCGGCGGGCGCGTCGGTGTTCTGCACGATCGCCGCGATGTCGTCGGCGCTCACGTCCTCGCCGAGATCGCTGATCTGGATGTAGCGCCAGCCCCAGTAGGTGAACGGCTGCGCGGTCTGCGCGCCGCCCTTCTCGGTGTAGAAGAAGCGCATGTTGCTGCCCTGAGTGTCCAGCGTGGACGTTCCCGCACGCGAGTTCGCCACCCACACACCGCTCGCGTGGTCGGCCGCCAGCGGGCTGTCGAGTGTCGCATCGGCGGCCCCCACCGAGGCGACGGTGCGCGTCTCGGGATTGCCCGCCCCGTATCCGTCAGCAGGCCCGTCCACGGTGATGCGATCGCCGACGTGCAGGTTCGCGACCGACCCCAGCGGGACGGTCTGCGCCCCGGCGGCTACGGCCGCGGTGGTCGTGGTGTTGCTCTCGCGGTAACTGGTCGTCATCGTCAGCGCGCGCCCGGCCACACCCTCGTCCAGGCTGATGGACGGCACGGCCGAGTACACCTTGCCCATGTCAGCGAAGACGGTGCCGTCCGGCAAGTGCAGCACGTTGACGGGATGCACGACGCGCGTCGCGATGTGCGCCTGCTCGGCCACCAGATGGGTGAACGCGCACGGCGAGGACTGCCCCTCATACGACGTGCAACTTGCCGGGTTCGGACGCGGGTGCGGGCCGATCACCAGCGGCGCCGGCCACGCGGAGTCGTCATACGCCGGTGTATCCCAGCCGGGGATCTCCCTTGTGGCATCGATGTTCTCGACGCGATCGCCGGCATCGCTGTTGCGGTACGTCAGCGTGGAGACGGTCTCGGGCGCGTCCTGCGTGACCTTCCACGCGCCGTCCGAGACGAGCAGGTCGGTGGCGCCGTCCGCGTGATCGACCACGACCTTGACGAGCAGGCCGGACGGCCCTTCCGGCGCCACCGGCCCGTTCGCGCGGCCCTGGCAGGTGCACGTCCAGTAGTGGTAGAGCACGCCGACCGTCAGCGGCTGGCCCGCCTTCGCCTGAGCTGTGATGTCGGAGACGTCGTAGTAGCCCTCGCCGGCGTAGCCGTACGAGGACGTCCGCTCGATCGTCGACCCGTTGATGTGCAGCGCCCAGTCGCCCATTGCGGCCACGTACGCGCGCGCCCGAACGACCGGACTGGCGGCGCTGACCCCGAACGTCTTGCGAGCCAGCGTGTAGTCGTTGCTCGCGTCGGTGCCGGACGTCGCCCGGCGGATCCAGCTCGCACCGGACCAGTCCTGATCACCCAGCCCGGTGTCGAACCGGGCCTGCGCGAAGGGCGAGGCGAGGCCGCCGCGGTCCCACGTGCGCACCGACCAGGTGTAGCTCGCGCCAGGGGCGAGAGCGGGCCCGGCATAGGACACCCACGACTGCGCCGCGGACGCCACCTTGCCCGAGTCCCATACCGTCGCGCCGCCGGCCGCGACCACGAGCTGGTAGGCCGTCTGCGCCTCGTTGCCGTCCGGATCCTGCGGCAGCCAGCCGAACTGCGGCGTGCCCTGCACGCCCAGCGGGTTCGTCCGGTCGTCGACGACGAGGCCGTGCGGCGCTGTCGGGGCCCGGTCGGTGGCCGCCGATGCTGCGGCGGTGGCGTTGCCGGCAAGGGCGGTCACGACGGCGAGCACCGCACAGACTCTGCCTTGCGCATGACAAGTCCTTCCCTATTTCTCCGGGAGATAGCGCAGGATCGACGCTATGAGCGCGTACCGGGCGATTCAATGCGCGAAGGTGGCCGCATCAGGTCAACATTCGCATTGACGGAGCGCACTGCTAGACAGAGCAGGTGACCACCACCTTGTCCCGTGACGCGCTGCGCGAACGGGCGCAGTCGCACCTGCGGGCGTTGGCCGGCGAGCAGGCCGTCCTGCACGAAGATCAGTGGACGGCCATCGAGGCGCTGGTCGCCGATCGCCGCCGTGCCCTGGTCGTGCAGCGGACGGGCTGGGGCAAGTCGGCGGTGTACTTCGTGGCCACCGCGCTGCTGCGCGCCGACGGTGCTGGTCCGACGGTCATCATCTCCCCGCTGCTCGCGTTGATGCGCAACCAGATCGCCGCCGCCGAGCGGGCGGGCATCCATGCCGCGACGATCAACTCGACGAATATCGAGGACTGGGCGCAGACCTACGCGGCGGTCGCCCGGGGCGAGATCGACGTGTTGCTGGTGTCCCCGGAGCGGCTGAACAACCCCGACTTCCGCGATCAGGTCATGCCGCAACTGGCCGCGACCTGTGGGCTACTGGTCGTCGACGAGGCGCACTGCATCAGCGACTGGGGCCACGACTTCCGGCCGGACTTCCGCCGGCTGCGGACCCTGCTGCCGGAATTGCCGGCGGGCGTCCCGGTGCTGGCCACCACCGCGACGGCGAACACGCGCGTGGTCGACGACATCGGCGACGTGCTGGGTCTCGGCCGCCACGACAGCGACGTCCTGGTGCTGCGCGGCAGCCTCGACCGCGACTCGCTGCACCTCGGCGTGCTGCAGTTGCCCTCGACGGCGCATCGCCTGGCCTGGCTGGCCGACCATCTGGGCGAGTTGCCGGGCTCGGGCATCATCTACACGCTCACCGTCGCGGCCACGCACGACGTGGCCGACTACCTGCGCGAGCACGGGCACACCGTCGTCGCCTACTCGGGGCAGACCGAGCCAGCGGAGCGGCTCGCCGCCGAGGACGACCTGATCAACAACCGGGTCAAGGCGCTGATCGCCACCTCGGCGCTTGGCATGGGATTCGACAAGCCCGACCTGGGCTTCGTGATCCACTTCGGCGCGCCGTCCTCGCCGATCGCCTACTACCAGCAGGTCGGGCGCGCGGGCCGCGGCGTCGACCGGGCGCAGGTGATCCTGCTGCCCGGCAGCGAGGATCAGGCCGTCTGGGACTACTTCGTGTCGGTCGGCTTCCCCGAACAGCGCCAGGTCCGGGCGACCCTCGACGTGCTCGCCGCCGACGGGGCACCAATGAGCACGCAGGCGCTCGAGGCACGCGTCGAGCTGTCCCGGTCGCGCCTGGAGATGATGCTCAAGGTGCTCGACGTCGACGGGGCCGTGCGCCGGGTCAGGGGCGGCTGGACGGCCACCGGTCAGCCGTGGACGTACGACGCCGACCGATACGCCAAGGTCGCCCGCGTCCGGCTCGACGAGCAGCAGGCAATGCTCGGCTACATCGCCACGCCCGGTTGCCGGATGCGCTATCTGCGCCACCAGCTCGACGACCCGCAGGCGGCCGACTGCGGGCGCTGCGACAACTGCGGCGGGCTCGCCGTGCCGGCGGCAACGGCCGAGGGCACCGTCGCGGCGGCGAACGACAAGCTGCGCCGGCCCGGCGTGACCGTCGATCCGCGCCGGCTCTGGCCGGCCGCCATGGCGGGTCTCGGCGTCGACCTCAAGGGCAAGATCGCCGCCGACGAACAGGCCGAACCCGGCCGAGGCGTCGCCCGGTTCACCGACCTGGGGTACGGGCAGCGGATCCGGGCTGCGCTGGCGTCCGCCGACGGTGAGGTGCCGGCCGATCTCGTCGCCGCCGCCGTCGAGGTGCTGGCCGCCTGGCACTGGGACGCGCGCCCGGCCGCCGTCGTACACGTCGGCTCGTACGACCGCCCGACGGTTGCCGCCGCACTGGCTTCGCAGATCAGCGCGATCGGCTGGCTGCCCGACCTGGGCGGCGTCCCGCACCGCCACCAGAGCGGCGCGCAGCGCTCCAACAGCGCGCAGCGCCTGCGCGCCGTGCACGACGCCTACGCCCTCCCGGACGAGCTCGCCGCGCAGCTCGCCAACGGGCATCGCGGTGACCCGATACTGCTCGTCGACGACTACACCGCCACGGGCTGGACGCTCACGGTCGTGGCCCGGCTGCTGCGCCAGGCCGGAGCCGGATCGGTCTACCCCCTGGTGCTCGGCATCGCCAGGTAGGCGGCGATCGACCGCGTCAGGCCAGGTCGACGACGTCGGCCACCACGACGCGCGCAGGCTCGCCGGCCGGACGTGTCGCCACCGCCGTGCGCTAGTCGATCGGCCCGAGGTCGATGCAGCGCCGGAAGGTGTTCTCGAGTCGTGTGGCCCGGTCGTGGTCGCCCATGCTTCCGGTGACGAAACAGAACGCGTAGCCACCGACGGTGCTCGCGCCGGCCCAGCTGCCCCCGAGACCGCTCATCCCGAATCCATCCGGATCGACGCCGAAGCCGAGGCCCCAGCTGGCTTCCTGCCCCATCACGGCGTCCACGCCCGAGCATTGTGCGGTGATCGCCTCGTTGAGCAGCGCCGACGAGAGCAACTCCGCGTTGAGCAGCGCCGAGTACAGCCCGGCGATGCCACGCGCGGTGCCGTGACCGTTGATCGCAGGTATCTCGGCCGCTCGCCACGCTGCGCTGTTCACGACGCTCGAATCGCGACTGCCCGGCGGGTTGTCGAGCGCTCGCCAGTACAGCGCGTCCTCGCTGTGCTGTCGACGTTGCAGACGCTCGTACTCCGGCAGTCCGGTGATCTCGACGGCGCGGGCCTGGTCGGCGTCTGGCAGGCCGAACTGGAAGTCCAGGCCGAGCGGGCCACACACCTCCTCTCGCAGGAACCGCCCGGGTGACCGGCCGTCGACTCGTCGAATCACCTCGCCGACGAGATGCCCATAGAAGAGCGCGGATTCACCGTGCGACGTCCCCGGCGCCCAGCACGGTTCCTGGTCGGCGAGCAGCGCGCACATCGCGTCCCAGTCGTAGAACAGCTCGGTCGGAACGGGTCGATCCAGAACAACGACCCCGGCCTGATGCGACAGCACATGCCGCACCGTCGCCGCCGCGCGGAATTCCGGCCAGTACCGCTGAACCGGCGCATCCAGGTCCAGCGCACCCCGCTCCACAAGCACCAACGCACACACCGCCACGAACGGCTTCGACACCGAATACGGCTGCACGATGCTGTCGGCCTGCCACTCGCGCAAGCCTGCGGCGTCCGCCCGGCCGCCCCAAAGATCGACCACCCACCGGCCGTCATGCCATGCGGCGACCGCAGCCCCGGTCCCGAGCTGCTCGGCCAGCACCCCGGCGAAGACGTCACCCACCGGCGCGAACTCGCTGGCCAGCGATCCGCCTACCCGCATGCCGGTCAGTCTTCCCTGCGGCGCGCTCGACATTCTCGCGGACCGGGGCGCTCGTGTGACACATCGCCCGCCACCGACGCTGAAAGGAAGGGGACACAAGCACCCGCCACCCCCGTTCCATAGGTGCGGGGG
>DASXRA010000010.1:0-14275 GCA_036506855.1 Jatrophihabitantaceae bacterium | reverse complement strand
GCGGGACGGACCCGGGTCAGCCGGGCGGTCATGGTGGGCAACCTGGCTCTGCTGACATACGCGGCGCCGTTGCTGCTGTTCGCGTTCGCCGCGCCGGCGTGGACGGTGGTCGGCGCCTACGGGATCGCGATCGGATGTCTCGGGTTCATGAACCCGGTCTGGGAGACGGTCGTGCAGCAGCAGATTCCAGAGCACGTGCTGGCTCGCGTGACCGCCTACGACTGGCTCGCGTCGCTCGGCGCGATGCCGCTGGGCTACGCGCTCGGACCGATCATCGCCAGCGCCGTCGGCCCGACCTGGCCACTCGCCGGCGCCGCCGTTCTGGTCGTGATCGCGATGGGGATGCCGGCGCTCGTGCCCGACGTCCGCAACGTGCGACTGCTCCGGGGGTCGGAGCCTGACGCGGACGCGACGCGTGCCGCCGAGGCCGTCCCCGCCTGATTCTCGGTACCGTACGGGCGTGACGTCCGAGGCCTCCTACCGTGCCGCCGGGGTCGACATCGCGGCCGGGGAGCGCGCGGTCGAGCTGATGAAGGCGTCGGTGAAGCGCGCCGGACGACCCGAGGTCCTGGGCGGTCTCGGCGGGTTCGCCGGGCTGTTCCAACTCGACCTGACGAAGTACCCACAGCCGGTGCTGGCGAGCTCGACGGACGGCGTCGGCACGAAGCTCGCGATCGCGCAGGCCGTCGACCGGCACGACACGGTGGGCATCGACCTCGTCGCGATGGTTGTCGACGATCTCGTCGTGGTCGGCGCCGAGCCGCTGTTCCTCACCGACTACATCGCGACGGGACGCGTGGTGCCCGAGCGGATCGCCGCGATCGTCAGCGGTATCGCCGAGGGCTGCGTCCTGGCCGGCTGCGCGCTCGTCGGTGGCGAGACGGCCGAGCATCCCGGCGTAATGCGGCCGGACGAGTACGACATCTCCGGGGCAGCGGTGGGCGTCGTCAACGCCGATTCGGTGCTCGGCCCGGAGCGCGTCCGGCCGGGCGACGTGCTCGTCGCGCTCGGCTCGTCCGGGCTGCACTCCAACGGCTACTCGCTGGTGCGGCGGGTGCTGGCCGATACTCCGCTGGACAGCACCCCGGACGTTCTCGGCGGGCGAACCCTCGTCGACGAACTGCTCGAGCCGACCCGGATCTACGCGCTGGATTGCCTGGCGCTGACCGCCGCCTGCGAGGTGCACGCCTTCGCGCACGTCACCGGGGGCGGGCTGGCCACCAACCTTGCGCGGGTGCTGCCGGCGGGCGTCGATGCACTGGTCGACCGATCGACCTGGGCGCCTGCGGCGATCTTCGGCCTGGTCGCCGCCACCGGTCCGGTCAGCGGCGCCGAGATGGAGCACGCGTTCAACCTGGGCGTCGGGATGGTGGCCGTGATTGCGGCGTCCGACGAGGCGGCCGCGCTGCGGCTGATGCGCGAGCGAGGCGTACCGGCGTGGCGGCTCGGCGACCTGCGCGCCGGAAGCGGATCCGTCAGGTTGACCGGGGAGTACGCAGGGACCTACCGGGCATAACGCTCAGCGGCTCGCGCGCGCCCAGTCGTCCTCGTCGTCTTCGTATTCGCCGTCATCGCGAGAGTCGGCTGGACTCGTCGACAACTCGCGCTGCAACGCGTCGAGGTCGGTGTTTTGAGAGCTGTACTTGAGCTCCCGCGCCACTCGTTGCTGCTTGGCCTTCGCACGGCCGCGCCCCATGGCTCGACCCCCTCGCTCACACGGTCGTCCGGGCAGCGGCTGCGGCATGCCCCGGGAAAGTTGTCATCTCGTACAGCGAGCGTACCTCGCGTTGAACGGCCCGCGCACCTTGCTGGCAGCACGACACCGTGTCGTCAGTCATGGCCCGCACGAGCTTGATCAACTCGGCCGGAGGGGTGTCCCAACGCACCTCGAACAGAGATGATCAAGAACGGCACAGGTGGCCAGCAGTCAGCGCATTGTGGCTGGCGGCGGGGCGAAGCCCTGAACAAGGCCTTATCGGCAGCGCGAACCCGTACTGGACCCGTTGGCACAGAGTGGACATGAAAGAAAGTTTCCGTAGGAACTTTTCCCTGGCGTGTGCATACTGGTCACGTGACGCCGAACAGGACCGGCGTTACATAGTGCCCAGAAGGGGGGCCATACGATGACGACTCCTCGTCACCGTCCGGAATCGGAGCCACTGCTCACCCCGTCCGAGGTTGCGACGCTCTTCCGCGTCGACCCTAAGACGGTTACTCGGTGGGCAAAGGCTGGCAAGCTGACCTCGATTCGCACGCTCGGCGGACACCGCCGGTACCGCGAGTCCGAGGTTCGCTCGCTGCTCGAAGGCAACACGAACACCACCGTGGACGCCTAAGACAGCCGAATCCAAGACATCAGCGCCGTGTCGGGGGCCCGCTTAGCGGGCTCGTTGACACGGCGCTGATCTATGTCCGGCCCGGTTTGCGCTTGTCGCCCGAACCGAGGATGCTTGTACCAAGCAACTAATTGCGCGCATCCGAGGAGCGTGGCCGTGCCGGCCGAGCAGGCTGTCCAAGCACCACCCACCGATCAGGTCACCGACGACATCGCCGCCTTCAGCGCCGAGTTCATCCGGCTGATGCGGGCGCGGCAGCGCGCTCTGGCCGCCGCCAAGGGCAACGTCCGGTGGGCGGCGAGCGTGATCATTTCCTGCGTCGCGAACGACGGCCCGTTGCGGGCGAGCGCGCTCGCCGAGAACGTGCAGTCCGACCCGTCCACGATCAGCCGCCAGGTCGCGGCGCTCGTCCGCGAGGGCCTGCTCGAACGCCGCGCTGACCCGGTCGACGGCCGGGCCAGCCTGCTCGTCACCACGCCGAAGGGCGACGCCGCCCATCGCGAGCAAATTCGGATGCGCACCAAGCATTTCGCGCGGATGCTCGCCGACTGGGACGAGCGCGACGTACGCCAATTCACCGCGCTGCTGCGTCGCTTCACCGACGACTTCGAGCGCTACGGACCGCAGTTCCACCCGGGTAAGGACCAGATGAACGCAGAGGAGAGTTGATGTCCGCCACGACCGCGGATCAGTCCACCCGCGAGGGTGCGCTGACCCACCGTCAGGTTCTGACCATCCTTACCGGGTTGCTGCTCGGCATGTTTCTCGCGGCGCTCGACCAGACCATCGTCGCGACGGCGATCCGGCGCATCGGCGACGACCTGAACGGGCTGAGCGTCCAGGCGTGGGTGACGACGGCGTTCCTGATCACCTCGACGATCACGACGCCGCTCTACGGCAAGCTGTCAGACATCTACGGCCGCAAGCCGCTGTTCCTCGTCGCGATCGCGGTGTTCATCCTCGGCTCGGCGCTGTGCGGCCTGTCGTCGTCGATGTACATGCTCGCGGCGTTCCGCGCGTTCCAAGGGCTCGGCGCGGGCGGGCTGTTCTCCCTGGCGCTCGCGATCCTCGCCGATATCGTGTCGCCGCAGGACCGGCCCCGATACATGGGCTACTTCATGGCCGTGTTCGCGACGTCCAGCGTGCTCGGGCCGGTTGTCGGCGGGTTCCTGTCGGGGCAGGACTCGATCTTCGGCGTCAGCGGCTGGCGCTGGATCTTCTACGTGAACGTGCCGATCGGCCTGATCGCGCTTGTGGTCGTGAACCGGGTCCTGCGCGTCCCGCATCAGCGGCGCGACCACGGCATCGACTGGCAGGGCGCCGCAGCGCTCGTCGTGGGCCTGGTGCCGCTGCTGATCGTCGCCGAGCAGGGACGTACTTGGGGCTGGGCCTCGGGCGGGGCGTGGCTGTGCTACATAGTCGGCCTGGTCGGGCTCGTGGGATTCGTGGTGGTCGAGGGGCGGATGGGCGCCGAGGCGCTGATCCCGTTGCGACTGTTCCGGTCCGGACCGTTCTCGATCGGCGCCTCGCAGTCGTTCATCATCGGCATCGGCATGTTCGGCGGCATCGCGTCCATCCCGCTGTACCTGCAGATCGTGAAGGGTGCCTCGCCCACGAAGGCCGGCCTGCTGATCTTGCCGCTGGTGCTCGGCATCATGAGCGCGTCGATGATCTCCGGCCAGATCACCTCGCGCACCGGCAAGTACAAGAAGTTCCCGATTGCCGGCAGCGCAGCGCTGGTCGTTGCGATGTTCTTGCTGACCACCATCGGTGCCGACACACCCCTGTGGCGCACTGACATCTACATGGCGCTGTTCGGCATCGGCCTGGGCATGAACATGCAGACCATCCAGCTCGCCATGCAGAACGCGGTGCCGCCGCGCGACATCGGGGTGGCGAGCTCGTCCGGCATCTTCTTCCGCCAGGTCGGCGGCACGCTGGGCACGGCCGTGTTCTTGTCGATCCTGTTCTCGGCCGCGCCGCACAAGATCGCCTCGCAGTACGCATCGGCGCGGCAGACTCCCGCGTTCCAGGAGGCTGCGCGGGCGCATCCGGATCAGCTCAAGGCGATCGAGAGCGGTAGCGGCAGCCTCAACGACACGTCATTCGTCCAGCGGCTCGACCATGTGCTGGCACATCCGTTCCAGGTCGGGTTCTCGCAGGCGATGGATCTGGTCTTCCTCGTCGGTGGCTTGGTGCTGATCATCGCGTTCGTGCTGGCACTGTTCCTCAAGGAGGTGCCGCTGCGTCGCGTGTCGGGCATGGAAGCCGCTCGTGCCGAGGCCGCCGCCGGCGGGCCCGATCCGGGCGGCGCGACGCACGAGGCCATCGCGCCCCAGGCCGAGGTTCAGCGCGAGCGCTAGCGCCGTCCTTGATCATGTCGCGTCTGCCTGCGGCCGCGTCCGCGCGGTCAAACGCGACATGATCACCGGGATCAGCCGGGAGATGAGTGCGCCTAGGGTTCGGCGAGATGGTTGCGTGCGCACTCTTCTCCGGATCGGTGTCCGGGCGTACGGTCGGTGAATGGCAGCGACCCCTGACACCGTTCACTGGCGGGGCGTCAATCACCTCGCTCTCATCACCCCGGACATGGACGCCACAGTGCGCTTCTGGCACGGCGTCCTGGATGCGCGGCTGGTCGCCACGATCGGCACGCCGTCGTTCAAGCACTACTTCTTCGACATCGGCCAGGGCAACACGGTGGCGTTCTTCGAGTACTCCGACCAGGAGCTCGAGAGCTACGCCAAGCCCGCGGGCGTGCCGTTCGCGAAGGCCTCGCAGTTCGACCACCTGTCGCTGAACCTGCCCGACGAGGAAGCCCTGCTGCGGCTTCGCGACCGGCTCAAGAGCCACGGCTGCGAGGTCACCGACGTCGTCGACCACGGCTTCATCCGGTCGATCTATTTCAGCGACCCGAGCGGCATGGCGCTCGAAGCGTCCTGGTGGACGTTGGACGCCACCGGCCGAGCAGTCGACTTCGCCGACGATCGCCTGTTCGCCGACGACGAGCCGGTGCGCGCTGTCGTCGAGCTGCGCGAGTCCGGGGCGCTCGACCACACGGTGCCCACCAAGCTGGTCGACGGGATCATTGAGGACATCTACCGCACGAACGCCTGAGCCGCCGGTGTACCGCACGATTCCGCGCCTGCTCGCCGACGCGGCGGAGCGGGACGCCGAGGGTGTGTGGCTGCGCACCGACGACGGCACGCTGAGCTTCGCCGGGGCCGCTGCTGTCGTAGCCCGCGTCGCTGCCCGGCTGGGCGGCCACGGCGTCGGGCACGGCGACCTCGTCGCGCTCACCGCTAGGAACACGCCGCCGTATCTGCTGTGCTGGCTGGCGATCACGTCGCTCGGTGCGATCGCGGTGCCTAGCAACCCGGCATCCACTGCCGTCGAGTTGGGCGGGTTGCTCGACCAGACGAAGCCCGCCGCGGTCATCACGGACGCCGCGCTGCGCGACCTGGTCGGAGACGTCGCCGTCCTGGACGTGGACGAGCTGGCCGGCGACTGGACGGTGCCCGGTGCCGACCTTCTCGACGTGGGCGCGGTCGTCGCAGACGATGTCGCGTGCCTGATCCCGACGTCCGGAACGACCGGGCGGTCCAAGCTGGTCGCGCAGACGCATCGCGCGTACGCCATGGCCGGCGAGGGCTTCCCGTACTGGATGGAGCTGACGTCCGAGGATCGGTTCATGACGTCGCTGCCGCTGTTCCACGTGAACGCGCCGGCGTACTCGGTGCTCGGTTCGCTGGCGTGCGGTGCGGGGTTGATCCTGCTGCCTCGCTTCTCGGCCAGCGGGTTCCTCGACGCCGCGCGCCGCCACGGCGCCACCGAGTTCAACGCGATCGGCGCGATGCTCGAGATCCTGATGCGCCAGCCGGAGCGTCCGGACGACGCCGACACGCCGCTGCGCCTGTGCTACACGGGCCCGTCACCTGAGCGCGAGCGGCACCTGGAGATCGAGCGCCGCTTCGGGCTGCGGATCGTCTGCGGGTACGCGATGTCCGAGAGCCCGTACGGGCTGATCTGGCCGCACGGCACGCGGCCGTTCGGCACGCTCGGCACCGTGCGTCAGCACCCGACGCTGGGCGTCGTGAACGAGGCTCGGGTCGTGACGTCCGACGGCCGGCCCGCTGCCGCGGACGAGCCTGGCGAGCTGCTGCTGCGCAATCCGGCGGTGACGCCCGGCTACTGGGGTATGCCGGACGAGACCGCCGAGGCGATCACCGACGGCTGGCTGCACACCGGCGACCTCGTGACCCGCGACGCCGACGGGGTGTACACGTTCATCGCGCGCAAGAAGGAGGTGCTGCGCCGCCGAGGCGAGAACCTGTCGCCGCTCGAGGTCGAGGAGGCCATCGACGCACACCCGTCCGTGCTCGAATGTGCCGTGGTGGGCGTGCCGTCCGAGCTCTCGGAGGAGGAGATCAAGGCGTTCGTCGTCACGTCCGCGCCGGTGGAATTCGACGAGCTCCGGGCGTGGGCGGCCGAGCGCCTTTCCCCGTTCAAGGTGCCCCGCTACTGGCAGCGCCTCGACGCGCTGCCCCGGACGCCGACCCAGCGCGTCGCCAAACACCTGCTGCCCGAGGGGCATCCACCCGGCGAGTACGACGCCGAGATCTAGATTCCGGTTTTGGCCGCCCAGGCGGCTATATGACGCTGGACGGCCAAAACCGACCGAGAACTAGATCCGGTAGAAGAGGTTGAGGAACCGGTTGGCCAGCGCAGTGTCGCCGCGGACGGTGCCGGTGTTGCAGCGGCCGAACGTGGTGAGCACGAGGCTCGCCGCGTCGAACTCAAGCACTGCCGGCAGGTCGTCGATGGCGCCCGGCGCGTAGGTCATGCCCGCCGGCGAGATGCTGACCCGCATGTCGCCAGCGTTGTGGCCGCTCGTCACGCGCACGCCGATCTCGAACGGCGACAGGTCGGCGTCCGCCCGGATCGTCGCCTGCCAGATGCCGAACATGAACGGGACGAGCAGGTCGGCCGCGTCGCCGGACAGCGCATGCGCCATCCCGGCGCCCTCCCGAACGTCCCACGAGTGGACGGCATAGTCCATCAGTTGGCCGGCCGCGTAGAAGAACGCCGGCGCGGGACCCATGTACGGGTGGGTCACCATGAAGCTGCTCCACTCGTCGGGTCCGATGCCCTCGAGCGTGGTCATCATCTTGTTTAGGTCGCGGTTCATCCGGTCGAGCATCTCCGCCTGCGACAACGGGCGGAACTCGAGTGCCCGCTGGCCGGCGACCTCGTGCATCGACGGCAGCCCGATCGGCGGCTGGGGATCGGCGCCGGCTCGCGCGGTGTCGAAGGCCGCGAAGTATCCCTCGGTCGTATCGACGATATGACCGACTACGTCGCGCACCGACCAGTCCGTGCAGGCCGTCCCGCGCGTCCAGGCGTCGGGCGGCGAGGCGACGGCGAGCATGCCGGCCGCTTCGTCGCGGACCACGCGCAGGATCGTGTCCTTGCCTTCGTAGGTTGTGGCGTCCCATGCCCCCATGGCATTCACTCCTGGAAGTGTCGGGTGCGCGAACCTGCCGGACACGCTCGCCCCGGTGCCCGACCGTCCGCGCTGCGCTGATTGCTGGCGCAACCAACAAGACTCCTCGGTCGCGCCGATGTCAATGGGCCGTCAGTGATCGTGACCGTGGCCGCCGAGCGACGCCGGATGCTGACCCGGCTCGACGACCACGAACTGGCCCATCATGCCGGTGTCCTCGTGGAAGAGCAGGTGGCAGTGGTACATGTACGGCGCGGCCGGATCGGCGTAGTCGGCGAATCGCATGATCAGCCCGATCGGTACGGACGGCGGCAGGTACACGGTGTCCTTCCAGCCGGCGAGCTGCGGCGGCGGCCCGGAGCCGTCGACGGTCAGGATCTGGAACTGCACGTCGTGGACGTGGAAGCTGTGCGGCAGCTCGGCGTGGTTGGTGACCTGCCAGATCTCGGTGGTGCCCAGCATGGCAACCTCGTCGATCCGGTTCATGTCCATGTGCTTGCCGTTGATGCTGCGGTCGCCCAACCGGAACATCCGGATCGCGACAGCCTGATCGGCGTCGAGGCCCGGCGCGTCCGCGAGGCGTGCGGGCACCGGCGGGGACTGCGCCAATGATCGGCCGGCGCGCAGCTCGACGACGTCGAACGAGTCCTCGCCGCCGGCGATCTTCGTGATGCCCCGGTTCGCGCCGAGCTGCGGCGGGTACGAGCGCAGCACCACGCGCTCGGTCGGCCGCATCGCGACGACGATCTCGGCGCGCTCGGCCGGAGCGAGCTGGATGCGGTCGGTCAGGTACGGGCGGGCGAGCAGCCCGCCGTCCGTGCCGATCAGCGCGAACCGCCGGCTGTCCGCGAACCCGAAGGAGTAGATGCGTGCCGTTGACGCGTTCAGCAGCCGCAACCGGATCCGTTCCGTGCTGACCGCCAGGTACGGCGTGAACGTGCCATTGACCAGCACGGTGTCGCCGAGCAGGCCCGTTGCTCGATGATCGGACTCGTCGAAGGCGCCGCCGTCATGGAACCGCTTGTCCTGGACGATCAGCGGCACGTCGTCGACCCCGTAGGTTCGCGGCAAGTCGAGCGCAGCCTCGTCCGCGTCGTCGAGGATGAACATGCCGGCCAGCCCACGGTAGACGTGCTTTTCGGAGCGGCCGTGGGGATGCGGGTGGTACCAGAGGGTGCTTGCCGGCTGGGCGATCGTCCAGCTCGGCGTCCACGTCCCGTCCGGCTCGGTCGGTTGGTGTGGCCCGCCGTCCATGCGCGCGGGCAGGTGCATGCCGTGCCAATGCACTGTGGTCACTTCTTGCAGCGCGTTGTGGACGTTGACGGTGATCGGCTCGCCGCGCCTTGCGCGCAGCGTCGGGCCGAGGTAGTCGCCGTTGAAGCCCCACGTGTCGGTGACTCGTCCTGGGAGGAATTCACGCCGCCCCGTCCACGCCGTCAGTTCGAAGACCCGGCGGCCGGACGCGTCGACGTGGGACTGGGCAAGCGGCCGGATCCGCAGGGGCTGCGTGAACGCGACGCGGCCGACCGTGGTGACCTTCCGGCCGACTGTGCACCCTGCGAGCGGGAGTGCAACCGCCGCGGCCAGGCCCAGCCGCAGCAGTTCGCGGCGCGTCAGCGTCAACGCCGGCTCCGGTTGCCGAGCACCGGGAAGGCGACCGCGAAAGCGAGCGCGAGATAGAACGGGAGGTACCTGATCCCGGCATCGGTGTCGAAGGCGAGGACGCCGACGATGCCGATAACCTCGGACAGCCCGATCCCTGCGGCGAATCCCGCCACCAGCCCGAGCGCGACCAGGCGGGCCGTTCTCATGTCGAGCAATCTGCGGTCAGCACGTTCACGACAGCGACGCTAGGAACACCGACCGCCGTCCCGAAACACACCGGCGGAGGATCTCGGCGTCCCACCGGAGGGGTACGTCGCGTACTCCCGTCGGAGGATTGGCGCGGTGCGCGGCGGAACTACGCTCGACGGCGTGACGGCACGAGGCGTTGTCAACCAGGTCGGCACGGCTGCTCTCGTGCTCGCGCTGTCGCTGGGTGTGGTCGCGTCGGGCGGGCTCGGGACGCCGGATCCGGACGCGCGCGGTATCGACTGGCTCGGCGTCGTGCTGGTGACGCTGACGGCCGCGCCGCTCGTCGCGCGTCGGCGCAGCCCGCTGAGCGTGTACCTGGCGACCAGCGCTCCGAGCATCGCGCTGGTGAGCCTGCACTACCCGGTGGACTTCCCGTTCGGCCCGGTGGTCGCTATCTACACGGTGGCGACGACCTACGGCGCGGATCCGCGGCCTCGACGGCGGAGAACGGCGATGGTACTGGCGGGTGCATTCGTGCCGATCGCCGCCGCGGCTCATGCCGCCAGCGGCTATCACCTGCGGGGACTCGCGGCCGGGTTGGCGTTCTGGGCGCTGACGTTCGTCGGCGCATGGATCGCAGGCGACCGCACCAGGCTGCGCCGGGAGCGGATCGATGCGCTGGAGGAACGGGCCGCCCGCGCCGAGCGTGACGCCGAGCGTGAACGCCGCCTGGCCGCCGCCGAGGAACGCACCCGCATCGCCCGAGAGCTGCACGACTCGGCCGGTCATGCCATCAACGTCATCCTCGTGCAGGCCGGTGCGGCGCGGCTGTTGCACGAGCGCGACCCGCAAGGATCGCAGCGCGCGATCGCCACGATCGAGCATGTCGCCCGCGACACGATCGGCGAGATCGACCAGCTCGTCCGTGCGTTGCGCGAGGACGACGATGATCCGCTGCGGCGAGTTGATCCCGCGGCGCTCGAGGAGCTGCTCGAACACCATCGAGCGACCGGCCTGAAGATCTGCGCCGACGTGCACGGTGAGCACGGCGCGCTGCCACGCAGCGTCGCGTGGGCGGGCTACCGCATCCTGCAGGAAGCGCTGACCAACGCGGCCCGGCACGGACACGGCACCGCGGACGTGGACATCCGGTTCCAGCCCGAGACGTTCGAGATCACCGTTACCAATCCCACGGCCGGCCGGCCGGCGCGCACCAGCGGGCACGGCATCGTTGGGATGCGTGAGCGAGCCAGCCTGCTCGGCGGAAGCCTGCGGACCAGTGTTGACAACGGGACATTCCGGCTGAGCGCCCGGCTCCCGTGCGGCGAGATGACGCCGTGAGCGTCCTGCGCGTCCTGATCGCCGATGACGACGACCTGATGCGCGCCGGGCTACGCGCCGTACTGTCCAGCGACGACACGATCGACGTGGTGGCTGAAGCCGCCGACGGCCGGGAGGCAGTCCGGCTGGCTGGCGCCCTGCAGCCTGACGTCGTGCTGATGGACGTCCGCATGCCCGGCATGGACGGCATCGCGGCCACCCGCGAGATTGCCGCCGTGCAGCCGCTGTCGCGCGTGCTCATCCTCACGACGTTCGAGGACGACGACTATGTCTTCGGCGCCCTGCGCGCGGGGGCTTCGGGCTTCCTGCTCAAACGCACCCGGCCCGAACAGCTCATCGCCGCCGTCCACACGATCGCCGCCGGAGAATCGCTGCTCTCGCCGTCGGTGACTCGCACAGTGATCAGACAGATGGCCCACAGCCCGCAACCCGATGTTGCCGCCAACCGCCGGTTGCGCGAGCTCACGCCGCGAGAGCGAGAAGTGCTCGAGCTCGTCGCCCGCGGCCTGTCGAACGCCGAGATCGCCGCCAAGCTCGTGGTCGAGGGGTCCACGGTCAAGACACATATGAAGCGGATCCTGGCAAAGCTGGAACTACGGGACCGCGTGCAGGCCGTCATCCTCAGTTACGAAACCGGCATAGTCGGGCGTCATCGCCCGGGCGATCTGCTCAACTGACGGTGCACGCGGTCGATCTTCTCCACAAGGTGGGCTCGTCTCCGAGCGCCCTGAGGAGGACGCAATGCGGCGAGCAAAGGCGACGACCGTTCGTGTTGTCGCAGCTTTCGTGACGATGTTGCTCGTGCTGGTCGGGGTGCCGGCCGTCAGCGCCTGGGCGACTGCGCCGAGCACGTCGTCCACGCGATGCGGCGACGACGGGACGCCGACCGTCATCGCGCTCCAGGACAGCCACTTCTACATCGACACCGCGAGCACCGCGACGCTCTACTCCGGGTACGCCGGCTACACGATCCGGGCGGGTGCCTCCGCTCGAAGCCACCTCTGGCTTGGCTACAGCGGCTTCACCGGCGACGTGCTGAGCCTGGCCGCGTCGCAGCCCTCGTCCACGCCGTTGCCGGACTTGCCCAGTGGCGGCGCCACCACGCAATACGCGCTGCTCACCGCGACGGCACCGACGACGACGCCGCAGACCCACACCGTCACCGTGTACGACGGCCCGCCCGGCACCGGGACTGCGTTGTGCAGCCGGACGTTCACCTACGCCGACGTCGTCGACACGATCAAGGCGCTGGCCAACAAGGTGACCTCGGTGACCGCCGCGGCGTCGCCCGCGTTCGGCACCATCGGCGATGCCGTCACGCTGACCGTCACCGGCAACACGGGCACGCTCGGCGCCGGCCCCGGCAACGATCCGGGCGTGCTCGACTACACGCCGAATGCGCTGGCTGACTTCCCCGCGAACGCCTGGCGGTTGGAGCGTACGGAGCTGACGATCTCGCCGGACGGCGATGCGCCGCCGGTGACCTACGTCGACCGGCTGTTCCTCACCGGCGCCAGCGGACCGGCTCGCGAGTACACCGCCCACTACGTCTTCCGGGCGATCGGCCCGAGCAGCGCGGCCGCGCAGATCAAGCCGATCCAGTACATCGCGAGCGGGACGCAGGTGAAGCACACCGACCAGGGCGGTGCCGCGCTCTACTCGCTGCCCGCCGTGTCGAGCGAGGCGAACATCTCCGTGACCAAGGCGCTGACCTCGCCGACGTCCGGAATCCTGGCCAGCGGCGGCGGCACGGCGAGCTACGCGGTCACTCTCGCCAATGCCGGCACCACGGCCGGGACGGTCGACTGGGTGTCGGACGTCATGCCGGACGACTCGTCCTACGTCGCCGGCAGCCTGAAGATCGACGGCCGCAGCGTGGCCGATCCGGTGATCAGCGGGCAGACGCTGGTCGTCCCCGGTCCGTTGCGGGTGCCGGCGCTCGGCACGTCGACGCTGACCTATTCGCTGCTGCTGGGCGCGACGCCCGGTACGCGGTCCAACTCGGCGGTCGCGCACTTCGGCGAGGTCACCTTCGACACCACCCGGGACGTCACGAGCACGGCGCCGGCGACCGCGGACGTCAACGTCCGGGGCTCGGCCTCGCTCGACCTCGCGGCCGACACGGCGACCACGCCGGCCGGTTCGTCGGTTGTCGTGGACGTCCTGGCCAACGACACGGCGCCCTCCGGGCTGCCACTGCACATCACCGCGCTCGGGACGCCGAGCACCGGCACCGTCGTGCTGAACGCCGACGACACGGTGACGTACAACCCGGCCGCCGGGCGGTCCGGCACGGCGACGTTCACCTATACCGCCTGGGACGGGTACACGTCCGGGACCGCAACCGTGACGATCACGGTGAGCCCGGTCGCCGTGCTCGACACGTACAGCACCGGCAAGAACACGACGCTGAACGCCACCACTGTGCTGACCAACGACTCGTGCACGTCCTGCACGGTCAGCACGACGCTGGTGAGCGGCCCGGTCATCGGATCGAGCCCGAGCGGCACTGTGACAATGGCCAGCAACGGCACGTTCACGTACGTGCCGGCGACCAACGCCACCGGCACGGTCACGTTCACCTACCGCGAGACCGACCCGGTCACGCACCTAACCGCCGACGGCAACGTCATCATCAACCTCGCCGACCTCGCACCCGACATCGCGACGACTCCGTACAACACGGCCGTGGTCATCGACGTCCGCGCCAACGATCCCGGCTGCAGCGGCGGCTGCAAGCCGCAGGCCGGCACGGCGCCTACACGCGGCACGGTCACCTACCCGACGGGCGGCGGCACGACCGTGACCTACACGCCGACATCCACCCTGTGGGGCCTGGACACGTTCGCGTACGGCATCACCGGCAGCACCGGCAGTGCGACCACGCCGGTGACCGTGCTCGTCGGCCCACCCGCCACGACGCTCACCACGACGTACGGCACTGGCGCGACGATCGCGCTGCCGGCGAACGGGTCATGCATCGGCTGCGCCTACTCGCTCGCGACCGCGCCCGCGCACGGGACGGTGACCGTCAACGCCTCGACCGGCAGCTCCACCTACACGCCGGGCGCCGGATACGCAGGAACCGACAGCTACGCCTACCAGGTCAAGGACCCGGTGTCCGGGCTGCGCCTGAACGGCACCGTCAATGTGACGGTCGGCCCGGACGCCGTGGACGACAGTGCGTCGACGCTGCTCGGCTCGCCGGTGTCCGGTGACGTGTCGACGAACGACTCCTGCCCGGCGACGTGCACCCGCACGCTGCTGACTCAGCCCGCCTCCGGGTCGGTCGTGTTCGACC
>DASXRA010000009.1:0-2937 GCA_036506855.1 Jatrophihabitantaceae bacterium | reverse complement strand
CACCAGGGATCGGCACGAGCGCGGGCTCTCGCGCGCCACGCTCGTCACGGCCCGCCCCGACCGCGCGGAGGTCCGCATCGCGCAGCGCGTCGAGAGTGTCGGCAAGCCCCTGACGGCCGAAGTCGAGCACGTGATTATTCGCCAACGCACATATATCGGGCGCCAGCCTGGCCAGGCAAGGCACATTGTCGGGACTCATCCGATAATGCACAGCCTTGCCTGAAGCGAAGTCGTCGGCCCGTGTGATGCTCGTCTCCAGATTGATCAACCGGAGATCGGGCGCTGCGTCATTCAGCGTCGGCAGGGCATCGCCCCAGGGCCAGGCGAAGTCCACCGGACCAGGGATCTCCCCGTTCACCGACTCGGCCAACTCGACATACCTCCTCGCGTCACGGACGCATCTCTCGCGCAGTGCCGGATCACCAGGATGCGGAAGGATCTGATCCACGCCGCGCCCGAGCATCACGTCGCCGCAGAGGAACAAGCTCACCACGCGTTCCACTGTGCACCGGTCGCGGCGAACGCGCCGAGGCCGTTGCCCCCGGCGTTTGCGCGACCAACGACTGGTTTCCGTGGCCCGCGGAGCAGTGCACAATCGCTTTACCTCGCAGAGGGGTGACGGAGATGAAGGCTGTCGTAGGCGATCGGCTCGTCATCCGGTCCCGGCATCTCGACGAACCGGTGCGCACGGGCGAGATCGTCGAGGTACACGGAAAGGATGGGGCCCCTCCTTACGTGGTCAGGTGGGAAGGCGAAACCGACACCGTCGTGATCATTCCCGGACCCGACGCGCACGTGGAACACCACACGGGCGGCATCTCGAGCGCGCAGAACACCCAGACGTAGCAACGTTCGTGGACGGCGACGTTGTCGCCGACCGCCGCTCTGTACGGTCGCCGCGGCGCGCCCCCCGCCAACAGCATGACGGTCGCCGCTGAGAACGACACCAGGCTGGTGGGCTTCATGCAGGTCGTCTTCGACGACGATGACCGATGGGGCAGCCTCATCGACAACCTGTAGCCCGAACCGCCGAAGCCCAGCCCGGCGTAGGCGGCAGCGCCGGGGTTGCGGCCGACGAAGCGGCGGCAATGAGGCGCTCGTCGTGGTCGCCGAGGTCAACGGCGGGCCGGAGCCGGACCAGGTCACGCAGGCGATCGGCACCGCTGTGCCCCGCGACTTCGAGCTACCCGTGACGGGTGTCCTGCTCGTCCCGCCGCAGGGCACCGTCCGGAGGACGTCGAGCAGCAGCGCTCGGCCACCCCAACATCTGGCGCGCCGCGCGCCAGCGATGGGACGCTCAGCTCCGCGCGGCGTAGATGTCCTGGTCCAGGCCGCCTTGGCTCAGGCACGGGTCGGCGATCCCGGGGGAGCTGTACGACGGCGCGTTGATGTCGTTCGGCACGTAGCTGCACGGCTGGTAGACGTCGAACCCGTCTGTGGCGGTGGGCTCGCGCGGGTCCACGCCGGGCATGAGATCGCGCGAGTCCGTCCAGACTGAAGTCACTACGCCGGGTACTGCCGAGACGTAGATGTAGTCGCCCCAGAACCCGATCCGGCGTGAACCGTGTGTCTCCCAGCCGAAGTTGCTGCCGTGCGTGCTCAGCTGGGTCTCGCTCCACGTCGCCCCGCCGTCGGTCGATTGCGCGAGGAAGGTGTTGATCACGTCGCCGGAGTTCGCGCCTGCCGCCGTGTTCCCGGGTGGCACGTCCGGCGCGTATCCCGGGTCGCCGCGCGAGTCGTAGAAGGCAACGTTCAGCCGACCCTCGGCGGACGCGATGTCCGGCGTCCATTGGTGCCCGGTCGGCACGGCGTCGAGCGTCGTGGCCGGCGTTGGCCAGCTGACGCCATCGGGCGAGTTGCGGACGAAGACCTTGCCCTGCCCGCTCGGCAACCGTGCGCCGTACACGACGTGCACCCCGCTCGCGTCTGCCGCGACGGCCGAGGCGCTGTCGAAGCGGGAGAACGTGAAGCCGCTCGGGCAGGCGAACGGCCCGTCGCCGCAGTCGACGCCACCGGTCCCGCCGGTGAACTGATCCGAGCTGAACGGGGTGATCGACGCGACCAGGCGCGGCACCCCGAAGGTGCGCCCGCCGTCGCTGGACTTGACGATCCAGAACGCGTCCGCGGTCTGCCCCTGGATGGCGTAGGTGCGGTACGTGACGTAGACCGCGCCGTCGGGGCCCACCGCGGCGTCGGCGAAGGACGCGGAGCCGCTGCCGGCGTCGATGTGGATCGGCGAGGAGAAGGTGCGCCCGCTGTCGACGGAGCGCGAGAAGAAGACCGCATTGTTGGCCGCCTTCCCTGCGTAGCGCGACCACGTCAGGTACACAGTGCCGGCGTACGGGCTCGAACTCTGGTCCACGACCACATTGCCCTTGTCCTGGAACGTGCCAGATCCGACGAACTGCGCCGACGGCGAGCCCTTGGCGACCTCCACCGTGCGCAGGTACGTTGCGCCGTCGTCGCTGTAGGTCGCGACGTAGATGCCGCCGTTCACCGGCTTCGACCGGTTGAAGCAGATGAAGCCGTAGAACAGCCGCCCGCCGGTATCGAAGGCCTGAGTCGGATCGCCCGCCGCGCTGCACACTCCGTGGGCGGGTGAGGTCGTGCCGGCCGGTGACTCGTCGGCCGGGTAGCCGGGCACGAGGCTGTCGGCCCACGTCTGGCCGCCGTTCGTGGAGCGGTAGTAGCCGGCCCAGACGTCGCCGTTGACAATCTGCGCGCAGTAGTCGTTCGATCCGGCGACGACCACGGCCGGATTCCGCGGGTCGACAGCGACCGCCGGCTCGTTCTGTGCGCGGCGTCCGGTGGTGCAGGCGGCCATGGTGCTGTCCGTGCCACCGTCGTATCGCAGGTACGCGCCGGTGGCGTCGTTCGTGACGCGGACGTTCGCAGGCGCGGCGTAGGCCGCGGTCGGCGCGATCAGCGCGGACGTTG
>DASXRA010000008.1:0-2434 GCA_036506855.1 Jatrophihabitantaceae bacterium | reverse complement strand
CGGTCGCGCGCTGATCAGCGGAACGCGTCGATGCCGGTCAGCGCCTGACCGAGGACGAGAGTGTGCACCTCGTGAGTGCCTTCGTAGGTGTAGACGGTCTCCAGGTTCAGCGCGTGGCGCAGCACCGGGTACTCGGTCGTGATGCCCGAACCGCCGAGGATCGAGCGGGCCTCGCGGCAGATGTCGAGCGCAGCACGGACGTTGGCGAACTTGCCGAAACTGACCTGCGTCGGCGTGATCTGGCCGGCGTCCTTGAGTTCGCCCAAGCGCATCGCCGTCAGCTGAGCCTGGTTGAGCGCCACTGCCGCCTCCGCCAGCTTGCGCTGCGTCAGCTGGAAGCCGGCGATCGGCCGGCCGAACTGGGTTCGCGTCGTCGCGTAGTCGATCGTCGACGCCAGGGCATCGCGTGCCGCGCCGGTGACTCCCCAGACGATGCCGTAGCGGGCTTCGTTCAGGCAGGACAGCGGTCCTTTCAGCCCGCGAGCCAACGGCAACTCGGCGGACGCCGGCACGCGCACCTCGTCCAGCGACAACGAGCTCGTCACCGACGCGCGCAGCGACAGCTTGTGGTGGACGTCCTGCGCGGTGAATCCGGGCGTTCCCTTCTCGACCAGGAAGCCGCGGATGCCGTCGGGCGTGCGCGCCCACACGACCGCGACGTCGGCGATGGAGCCGTTGGTGATCCACATCTTGGCGCCGTGCAGTACCCAGTCCGAGCCGTCCCGCGTGGCCCGAGTGCGCATCGAACCCGGATCCGAACCCGAGTCGGCCTCGGTGAGCCCGAAGCATCCGAGCGCCGAGCCTTTGGCCATCTCGGGCAACCAGCGCTGCTTGTGCTCCTCGCTGCCGAATGCGTGGATCGCGAACATCGCCAGCGATCCCTGGACGCTCACCAGCGAGCGCAGCCCGGAGTCGACGGCCTCGATCTCGGTGCAGGCGATGCCGTACTGGGTGGCGGACGCGCCCGCGCAGCCGTATCCGGTCAGGTGCATGCCGAGCACGCCGAGCGCGCCGAACTCCAGGGCGAGGTCGCGTGCAGGCAGCGAGCCGTCCTCGAACCAGTCGCGGATGTGCGGCCGTAGCCGGTCATCGGCGAACTTGCGAACCGTGTCGCGGAGCAACCGGTTCTCGTCGGACAAATCGGCGTCGAGGTCGAGCAAGTCGAGACGGGAAAGCGCGTCGGTCACGGCCCCGAGGCTACGCGCCCGGTCCGGTTGCACCGGATGCCGATTACCCTGCGGGGATGCGCACCCCGCTCGCCTTCGACCCGATCGAGCGTGCCGGCGAGCTCTGGGAGAAGCACTGGCCCGACGAGCCCGCCGACGTCTACGCCGCGATGCGCGCAGTCACGTCGATCATGCGCGCACAGCAGATCCTGATCGCCGAGCTGGACGGACTGCTGCGGCGACACGGCATCACGTTCAGCCGCTACGAGGCGCTCGTCCTGCTGACGTTCTCGCAGCACGGGTCGCTGCCGCTGTCCAAGATCGGCGAGCGGCTGCAGGTGCACGCGACGTCTGTGACCAATGTCATCGACCGCCTCGAGGCCGCAGGTCTTGTGCGTCGAGAGCCGAATCCACGCGACGGGCGCGGGACGCTCGCGGTGATCACCGACGAAGGCCGGCGCGTTGCCGAGGAGGCGACCGCGGCCTTGAACGAGTCGCGCTTCGGGCTGCGAGCGCTCGACGAGGGCGATCTGCACCGCCTGTTCAGCGTGCTGCGCAGGCTGCGCGTCGAGGCCGACGATTTCGCGGATTGATCGACAGCGTGACCGCTCGGCCGCCGGCTCGTTGATCAGTTGGGCTCGCCGCGGCGAGAGCGCCGCTGTGCGGCCGGTCAGGTTTGCCTGACGCCCGCGTCGACCACGTTGATTGTCCTGTTCACGGGGTCGATGCGGGCATTACATCCCAGCGGTAGCACGCCTGCCGGCGACGTGTGCCCGTAGTCGACGTTCGCGACGAGCGGCAGGTCGGCGCGTCCGGCCTCGACGAGCACTGCCTGAACGGTGTCCCACAGCTCGAACATCGCCTGCTGGGTGTATCCCATCGGCCGGGCGAGGAGCAGCGCGCCGATCCGTGCGAGCACGCCGGTGGCCAGGTAGTTGCGCAGCCAGTGCTTGACCGTCTGCGGCTGCGGCGCCTCCTCGGACGTCTCGAGCAGCAGGATCGCGCCGTCCCACGCGTGATCCGGTGGCCAGATCGACGTGCCTTTCGCCATCTCGAGGGTCTCGATGTTGCCGCCGATCAACTCGCCGGTGACCGGCTCGTCGCCCTGTAGCCAGGCCCACCCCGGGTTGGGCCACCAGCGCCGGCGCCGTGATTGAAAGGCAGGATTCCCCCAGTCAAGGAACTCGTCGGTCCACTCCGTCGCAGCCGTTAGCTCGAACGGCTCGGCCGTGAACACCGCCTGGCGCACCGCCGCCTCGACGAACGGG
>DASXRA010000007.1:0-1942 GCA_036506855.1 Jatrophihabitantaceae bacterium | reverse complement strand
GCTCACCGACATCTTCGACAACATCCCGATGGGGGAGTCGACGGATCGCGTCAACGCTCGCCTCGGGCTGACTCGCGAGGAGCAGGACGAGTTCGCCGCGCGCTCGCACCAGCGGGCAGCACTCGCGCAGAAGAACGGCATCTACGACGACGAGATCACGCCCGTGCTGATCCCGCAGCGAAAAGGCGACCCGATCGAGTTCCGCGAGGACGAGGGCATCCGCGCCGACACGACCGTCGAGGGGCTGGCGAAGCTGCGCCCGGCGTTCGCCAAGGACGGCACGATCACCGCCGGCACGTCCTCGCAGATCTCGGACGGCGCGGCCGCGGGCGTCGTCATGCGCAAGGAGAAGGCGCAGGAGCTGGGGCTGACCTGGCTCGCCGAGATCGGCGCGCACGGCAACGTCGCAGGCCCCGACAACTCGCTGCAGTCGCAGCCGTCCAACGCGATCAACCATGCGCTGGGCAAGGCGGGCCTGGCCGTCGGCGACCTCGACCTGATCGAGATCAACGAGGCATTCGCCGCGGTAGGTATTCAGTCGATGAAGGATCTGGGCGTCAGCGCCGACATCGTCAACGTCAACGGCGGGGCCATCGCCCTGGGGCACCCCATCGGGATGTCCGGCGCGCGCCTTGCGCTCACTCTGGCGCTCGAGCTGAGGCGTCGCGGCGGGGGCACCGGTGCGGCCGCCCTGTGCGGCGGCGGCGGCCAGGGCGATGCGCTGATCCTGCACGTCCCGGCGTGATCACCCCACGAAATCGCTGCGCGATTTCGCGAGGCCCCCGATGACCGCTACTCGCCGGGATGCCGACGTCGGCGATCTCGTCGAGCGGGCGCGCGCGGCTGATGCACGGGCCGTCGCCCGGCTGATCTCGCTGGTCGAGAACGACTCGCCGCACCTCCGGGATATCGCCGCGGCGCTCGTGCCGTTCGTCGGCAACGGGCAGGTGGTCGGGCTGACCGGATCGCCCGGCGTGGGCAAGTCGACCTCGACGGCCGTCATGGTCAGCGCTCTACGCAAGGACGGAAAGCGCGTCGGCGTGCTGGCCGTCGACCCGTCCTCGCCGTTCTCCGGCGGCGCGCTGCTCGGCGACCGTGTCCGGATGCAGGACCACGCCACCGACGACGGGGTGTTCATCCGCTCGATGGCGTCGCGCGGACACCTCGGCGGATTGTCGGCCGCCGTCCCGCAGGCGTTGCGCGTGCTCGACGCGGCCGGGTGCGACGTCATCCTGGTCGAGACGGTCGGCGTCGGCCAGGCCGAGGTCGAGATCGCCTCGCTGGCCGACACGACCGTCGTGCTGCTGGCGCCCGGCATGGGCGACGGCATCCAGGCGGCGAAGGCCGGCATCCTCGAGATCGCGGACATCTTCGTGGTGAACAAGGCCGACCGCGACGGCGCCGACCAGGTCGCCCGGGACCTGCGCTACATGCAGTCGCTGGGCGGGCGGCACTCGGCTGCGGGCGCGTGGCGAGCGCCCATCGTGAAGACGGTGGCGTCCA
This sequence comes from Jatrophihabitantaceae bacterium, assembly GCA_036506855.1. Lineage (GTDB taxonomy): Bacteria > Actinomycetota > Actinomycetes > Mycobacteriales > Jatrophihabitantaceae > DASXRA01. The sequence goes on along the minus strand of DASXRA010000007.1, from coordinate 439 downwards.
CCGGCGACGGCGTGCCGGACGTCCTTGCTGCGCTGGACAAGCATCGTGATTGGCTGCACCGCAGTGGAGAGTTCACCCGTCGCCGGCAGGCACGGGCAGCCGCCGAGATCGAGGCGATCGCGCTCGGCGAGGTCCGTGCCCGCTTCAGCGACGTGCACGGCTCGGCGGCGCTCGACGCGTCGGCGGCACGGGTCGTCGCCGGTGAGCTCGATCCGTACACCGCCGCCGACGAGCTGGTCGCCTCGCTCTGAGCCCGCCGGGTGCTTTTGGCCGTCCGGGCCGCTCTGCGGCGCTCCGGCGGTCGCGCGCTGATCAGCGGAACGCGTCGATGCCGGTCAGCGCCTGACCGAGGACGAGAGTGTGCACCTCGTGAGTGCCTTCGTAGGTGTAGACGGTCTCCAGGTTCAGCGCGTGGCGCAGCACCGGGTACTCGGTCGTG
>DASXRA010000006.1:0-1870 GCA_036506855.1 Jatrophihabitantaceae bacterium | reverse complement strand
GACGGTGTACGCGGCCTACAACGCGTACGCCGGCCCGAAGGAGATCACCGTCTACCCGTTCAACGACCACGAGGGCGGCGACGTGTTCCACCAGCCCGTCCAGCTGCGCTACCTCCAAGCACGCCTCGCCGAGACGCCCTGACCCGAGCGTGCGTCATTGCGCGAATTCGGTGACCACCAGCTTGCTCATGGCCCAGCTCCTTCGTCGGGTTTGCCAAGCCGTCAGTCGTAGTAGCGCCGGACGCTGGATCCGATGCGGGTGACGTCGGTTCCGTAAATGTGGATGGATATCGCCGTGGTCGCCGCGGTGTTGTGGACGCGGTGGATGTCGCCGGGAGGCGCGAACCCGCTGACGTCGCCGACATGGTTGTCGCTCATACCGAGCAGGTTGAGGTTCTCGTCGAACAGCTCCTCGTGCTCGACGCCCTGGATGACGCCGAACACGCACCAGGTCACGTGGTCGTGGATCCGCGTGACCTGACCGGGTCGCCAGACCAGCGCGATGATCGAGAAGGAGCCGTCAGGTTCGACGTGCAGGGTGTGGCTGCGGTAGCCGTCCGGGGATCCGAGTCGTTGCTCAGCGCTCAGCACGTCCGGAGCGGGCAGGTGCAGGCGCAGCTGGTCGGCGACCAGCTCGGCCGTGCCTGACCAGTCGGCGTGTGCCGCGACCGCGGTGCGCACTCCGGTCAGCAGGTCCGACAGGTCCGTCTTCGATGGGAGGCTTTGGCGGGTGAGTGTCGTCGTGTTCATGACAGCCAGCGTGCGCGCTAGAACTCATTAGGTCTAATGCCAATCTGCTCACACAATCATAGATAGAGTTAATGCATGCTCGATCTCGCCCGCCTTCGTGTCATCGACGCCGTCGCCCGGCACGGCTCGGTTACCGCGGCTGCCAAGGCCCTGCACTACTCGCAGCCGTCGGTCAGCCACCACCTCGCCCGGCTCGAGGCCGAGACAGGCGCCCAGTTGATGCAGCGCGTCGGCAGAGGCATTCGCCTCACCGAAGCCGGCCGGCTGCTCGCTGATCGAGCCGCCGAGATCATCGGACGCGTCGATGCCGCGGATGCCGAGCTGTCTGCGCACGTCGGATTGAACGCCGGCAAGGTTCGCCTGGCCGGGTTCTCCTCCGCGATCGGCTCGCTGTTCCCCCGGGCCATGACCGCGCTTGCCCGTAAGCATCCAGGGCTCCAGCTCAGCCTTACCGACGCCCATCCGCCCGAAGGGCTGCAGATGCTGCGCTCCGGGCAGGTCGACGTCGCAGTCATATTCCGCTATGCCGAGACCGCGCCCGAACCCGACGGAGTCCGCCTGCACCACCTGCTCGATGACCCGATCTACCTGCTGTCGGCCCGCCGTGGCGCCACGCTTGCCCGGCTGCGCGACTCGACCTGGATCGCCGGATGCGAACGCTGTCGCAGCCACTTGCTCGACCTCTGCGCGAAGCAGGGCTTCACGCCCGACATCGCCTACATCAGCGACGACATGGTTGTCATGCAATCCCTCGTAGCCACCGGGCACGGCGTGACGACCATTCCCGGTCTCGCGCTTCGCGCCCACCGCGTCAAAGGAATCATCGCGACCGAGCTCGCCGGCGCAGAACGGCACGTCTATGCCGCGACCTACGGCGAGCCCCCTGACCCGCCGGCAACGGCCGCCGTCCTGGCCGCGCTCGCCGACGCCGCCGCCGGCGCGTGAGCTAGGCGAGGGTCACGGCCAGCTCGGCGTCCCCTTCGGCGATGTCGCTCGAAGGTGCACCGCGCAGCATTAGCGCGGCCACGACGGCGCTGCCGATCGCGACGCCGGCGCTGATGGCGGCGACCACGTGCAGCCCGTGGCTGAACGCATCGCGTGCCGCGCTCAACAGCGCAGC
>DASXRA010000005.1:0-7869 GCA_036506855.1 Jatrophihabitantaceae bacterium | reverse complement strand
CAAGAAGTACGACGGCCGGGTAGTCGAGTACCGGCTCACCCGCGACGGTCTGCGCGCCGATCAGTACTCCGACGTACGGTTGATCAGCGCGACGCCGACACAAGTGGACCTCGACGTCGCAGGAGTCCGTCGCCGCTTCGCGATAGCCGCCTACCCCGGCCTGGTGTGCGTCGACTCGCCGCTCGGGCCGGTGGCGCTCACCCCGGTGGAGCGGTTCCCCGATCCGACCGCGCACGTCGCCGCCGGGTCACTGCTCGCGCCGACGCCTGGCTCGGTCGCGCGCGTGGCAGTAGCAGTGGGCGATCACGTCGAAAAGGGCCAGCCGCTGCTGTGGCTCGAGGCGATGAAGATGGAGCACGCCGTCAACGCGCCGACGGCGGGCATCGTCGCCGAGTTGCCGGTGGCGGCCGGCCAGCAGGTCGACGTGGGCAGCGTATTGGCAGTTGTCGAGAGGAGCGGGCCATGAGCTTTGTCGAGGACGACGAGCGCCGGGCGCTACGTGCCGCGGTCGCCGAACTGGGCGCCCGGTACGGCCACGGGTACACGCTCAAGAAGGCCCGCGCCGGGCAGCACCTCGACGAGCTGTGGCACGAGGCGGGCAAGCTCGGCTTCCTCGGCGTGAACCTGCCCGAGGCGTACGGCGGCGGGGGTGGCGGCATATATGAGCTCTCGCTCGTGCTCGAGGAGCTTTCGGCGGCTGGCTGCACCCTGCTGATGATGGTGGTCTCACCGGCCATCTGCGGCACGATCATCACGCGCTTCGGCACGGACGCGCAGAAGGAGCGCTGGCTGCCCGGCATCGCCGACGGCTCGATGATCATGGCGTTCGCGATCACCGAGTCGGACGCCGGGTCGAACTCGCACAAGCTGACCACCACAGCGCGCCGCGACGGCGCCGACTGGCGGCTGTCCGGCAGCAAGGTGTTCATCTCCGGCGTCGACCAGGCTCAGTCGGTGCTGGTGGTCGGCCGAACCGAGGACGCGCGCACCGGCCGGCTCAAGCCGGTGCTCTTCGCGGTGCCGACCGACGCTCCCGGCTTCGAGTGGCGGCCCGTCGAGATGGATCTCGTCATGCCGGACAAACAGTTCTTGCTCCATCTCGACGACGTCCGCCTGCCCGCCGATGCGCTCATCGGCGACGAGGACGCTGCTCTCATGCAACTGTTCGCCGGGCTCAATCCCGAGCGGATCATGGCGGCCGCGACGGCGGTCGGCATCGGGCGGTACGCACTGGAGAAGGCGGTCGGTTACGTGACGCAGCGCGAAGTGTGGGGCACGCCGATCGGTGCGCACCAGGGGCTCGCGCATCCGCTGGCGCAGGTGAAGATCGAACTGGAGCTGGCGAAGCTGATGATGCAGAAAGCAGCCACCCTCTACGACGACGGCGACGACATGGGTGCCGGCGAGGCGGCCAACATGGCCAAGTACGCCGCCGCCGAGGCGAGCGTGCGAGCCGTCGACCAGGCCGTGCAGTCGCACGGGGGCAACGGGCTGGCCAGCGAGTACGGGCTCGGCACGCTGCTCGCCACGTCGCGGGCCGGACGCATCGCGCCGGTCAGCCGCGAGATGATCCTCAACTTCGTCGCCCAGTTCTCGCTGGGCCTGCCGAAGTCGTACTGACATGGCTGACCTGATCCAGTACTCAGTCGACCGGGCGGTCGCGCGCATCGCACTCGACTCGCCTGGCAACCGCAACGCGCTCTCGTCCGCGCTCATGACCCAGCTCGAGGATCGACTGGCGCAGGCGTGGGACGACGAGGGCGTCCGCGCGATCGAACTGACCCACACCGGCGGCACGTTCTGCGCCGGGGCCGACCTCACCGAGGCGCGCGAGGGCGGCATGGCCAAGGGCACTCGCCGGCTGATCGCCCTGCTGCGCCTGATCGTCGAGGCGCCGAAGCCGGTGGTCGGCAGCATCGACGGGCACGTCCGCGCCGGCGGCATCGGGCTGGTCGGGGCTTGCGACATCGTGTTGGCCGGCCCGGCATCGACGTTCGCGTTCTCCGAGGTGCGCCTCGGGCTGGCGCCGGCGATCATCTCGCTGACCACGCTGCCCCGGCTCACCGCGCGCGCGGCCGGACGCTACTACCTGACCGGCGAGACGTTCGACGCCGCCGAGGCTGCGCGTATCGGCCTGATCACCGAGGCCGCGGACGACATCGACGCGGCCACCGTCAAGGTCCTGGATGCGTTGCGCACGAGCTCACCGCAAGGCCTGCGCGAGACGAAGCCGCTGACCACGCATCGGTTGCTCGAAAAGTTCGACGCCGACGGCGACGCACTCACCGAGCAGTCGGCGCGGCTGTTCGGTTCGGACGAGGCGCACGAGGGCATGACCGCGTTCCTGCAGAAACGTCCACCGAACTGGGTCGTCTGATGACCGGCGTGACGCTTCGCGCGCCGCAACAAGATCGCAGCCGGGCCACGCGTCAGCGCCTGCTGGAGGCCGCCGTCGAGTGCCTGGCCGAACTCGGCTGGACCGGGACGACGGTCGCGGTCGTCGCCGAGCGGGCCGGCGTCTCGCGCGGTGCGGCGCAGCACCACTTCCCGACCCGCGAGGATCTGTTCACCGCGTCCATCGAGTACATGGCCTCGGTGCGCGCCGACGAGATCCGCCGTGAGACCGTGCGCTTGCCACAGGCGGCCAGTCACACCGAAGCGGTGGTCGACCTGATCGTCCGGCTCTACACCGGGCCGGTGTTCCGCGCCGCGCTGCATGTGTGGGTGGCCGCGTCGTCCGACCCGGCGCTGCGTTCGCAGATCGCCCCGTTAGAGGCGACGTTGGCCAGGCGGGCGCATCAGCTGGCGATCGAACTGCTCGGCGCGGACGAGTCGGTGCCGGGCGTGCGCGAGACCGTGCAGGCGACGCTCGACCTGGCGCGGGGGCTGGCGCTCGCCGATCTGCTCACCGACGACTCGAAGCGCCGCCGCGGCGTGATCAAGCAATGGGCGCGCGCGCTCGACGCTGCCCTGCCGTAAACGATCGAGTCTGCGCGCCCGACGACCGCACCCTCGCCGACCGTCGCGAATGCCACCGTGCGCGCCGGGTCCCAGTCCGTGCTCGTCGAGAGCCGATCGCACACCCGCCGCAAGGACGCGATCGGGCCGGCGATCAACCACGCGTCCGGCGCTCCGGCGGTCAACGCCCGAGCCTGGCGCAGCCACGACGCCGCCTCGTCCGGCCAGCTGACCACGGCGGTGATCTCACCGCCGCGGTCGGTCCAGGCGTCGACGAACGCGGCGGCGAGCGCGCTCGACCCGGGGTCACGCGCGTGGCCGACGCCGACCCGGGCGGCGTCCATGGCCGCTACCAAGGTGAGCACCCGCCAGGCCCGGTATCGCTCGGGCAGGCAGACCGAGCAGGGCCGGTAGCCCGCGGCCACGGCGGTCGCCGAGTCGGCGAAGAACACCCGGTGCGCGACGTACCCGCCACGGGCGAGAGCCCGCGCGGCGGACGGGCAGTCCAGTCGCCCGTAGATGCGGGTACGCCGGTGCCCGCCGAGGGTTCCCGGCGTGGCGCTCTCGTACGGACGACCGTCGGCGCCGACGAGCACCCAGCTCACTGCGCGTCGTGCAGGACGAGGCCGAGCGTGTGCCGCCGACCGGAGCGGATCACGCTCACGCCGTGCCGCATCGGCGCCGCCGACCAACCACGCGCGGACGCCACCGGGCGATCGCGTGTGGTGAAGATCAACGCCTGGCCCTGCCCGAGCACGGTGGCGGTCGCCCGGGACTGGGCGCGCGGGCGCTGCTCGACCATCAAGAACTCACCACCGGTGTGATCAGCGCCCGGAGCGTCCAGGCCGATCACGACCTGCAGCGGGAACACCAGATCGCCGTACAGGTCGCGGTGCAGCGCGTTCCAGTCGCCCGGGCCGTACAGCAGCAGGATCGGGGTCGGCTTGGTCTGCCCGGCGGCGTGGCACATGGAGAGCCATGCGTCGAAGTCGTCGGGCCACGGTGCCGGCCGCTTCAGCCGCGCTGCCCAGTCGCGGGCCACGGGAAGCAGGTGCGGCCAGAACGCCGCGCGCAGCTCGGCTACGTCCTCCGGGAGCGGGTTGGCGAAGTAGCGGTACTCGCCGGCGCCGAACCGGTAGCGCTCCATGTTGATCGTCGACCGGAACAGATCCGGCTCGTCGTAGCGGACGCTGATGGCGCGGCATTCGTCCGCGCGCAGCAGCGGCTCGCGGGTTTGCGCGCTGCCCATGGCATCGAGCTCCGCGCAAACCGCCGGCCAGTCCAGGGCGTTCACCCGATCGGTGAGGCCCGCCGTCATGCCAGGATCCCCGCGCGCTCCAAGGACAGCAGCTGGCGCTTGGCCTCGGGACCGCCGAGGTACTGCCCGCTCGACCCGTCGCTACGGATAACTCGATGGCACGGCACGACGACCGGCAGCGGGTTGTTGGCGCAGGCCGTTCCGACCGCGCGAACCGCCGCCGGGCTGCCCGCCGCGGCTGCCACCGCGGCGTAGCTCTCGGTCGACCCGTACGCGATGTCGCGCAGGTGCGTCAGGACGGTGCGCCGGAACCCGTGCGCGAGCCGCATGTCGAGCGGCAGGTCGAACACCCGGCGCCGGCCTGCGAAATACTCGTCCAGCTCGCGGGCGGCTCCGTCGAGACGAGCGGGCGCGTGCAGCACCCGTGGGCTCACCTGCTCGGCGAGCCGGCTCAGGACGGCGTCATGGCCCTCGCGCTCGTAGGCCACTCGGGTCAGGCCCAGCGGGGTGGCCGCGAGCAGCAGCGTCCCGACCGGGCTGTCGACGGTGCGATACGCGACGTCCAAGAGCCCTTCAGCGGCGGCACGATCGGCCAAGCCGTCGCGCAGCCGGGTCAGCGTCGCCGGATCGGACGTGGGCAGGGCGGCGATCAAGTCACGGTCAGTCACTATGTCTCCTCTATTGAGTCGGTCAGGTAGACGCGGCGCAGCGCCGCGATCCCGTCGGCGGCACTTCGACGTGCGGCCGCCTCGTTACTGCCGAGCAGGTCGGCGATGTCGCGGTAGGCCATGTCGGCGAGATACCGGCAGGCCACCGCGACGCGTTGCTTGTCGGGAAGTGCGCGCAGTGCCGCGGCCAGGGTGTCGTCCCGGTCCGGCGCGACGTCCTCGGCCGCGACGCGATCTGGGACGGATTCAGTCGGTACGGGCGCCCGCTTGCGCGCCCGGTAGCCGTCGATCGCCTTGCGGTGCGCGATCGTCACCAGCCATGCCCGCAGGTCACTGTCGGGCCGGATGGTCGGGTACGCCTTCAGCGCGGCGAGGAACGTCTCCGACCAGGCGTCGTCGGCGTCGTGCACGCCGACGATCGCCGCGCACACGCGGTGCACGACGGCGCCGTGATCACGGACGGCGTGCTCGAACGGTGGAAGCGTCACAACAGGTCAACGATGGCAGGCCGAATTCTGTGAGGTCGGCAGGTTTCGGCCGTCGAACTCGAGAAGCAGGCGGCTTCATATCGGGCGCTCGGTGTCGATGGGGAGGGGGTGACCCCGCAGACGCCCCACGTCATCGACATGGCGCGCCCGTGGGCAATCGCGGTGCACGCCGCGCGAACCGTGATGCTCGCGTCCGTGGTCCCTATGGGTGTGTTCTACGCGGCGCTGTCGGTTTTCGGCCTGTCGACCGCGATCCTGGTGACGGTCGGGTGGTATTACGCGGGCCTGCTCATCCGGCTGATCCGGCGCCGTCCGGTGATCGGTGCCGCGATGCTCGGTGCTGGGCTGATGACCGTCCGGGCCGCCTTGGCGTTCTGGACAGGTAGTGCATATCTGTTCTTCCTGCAGTCAGTCGCCGGCACGGTCGCGACCGCGACCTCCTTCGCCGTCACGGCACTCGCCGGGCGGCCGTTGCTCGAACGGCTCACGCACGACTTCGTCCCGGTGCCGCCGGCGCTGTCCGAGCGGCTACGGGCCACCCGGTTCTTCGGCTACGCGTCCCTGTTGTGGACGCTGACCTACATCGTCAATGCGGTAGGCACGGTCTGGCTGCTCACGAGTTCGTCCCTCGGGGCGTTCCTGTTGCTCAAGACGCTGCTCTCGCCGCTGCTGACCGGCGTCACGATCGCGATCACGTACCTGCTGTTCCGGCGACTGCTGCACCGCGAGGGCGTCCACCTGCGTTGGCTGCCGCGAGCGGTGCCCGTTCCGGCCTGAGCGGCTTCATCGAACCGCATCCGCGGAATGTGATATCTGTCGTCGTTCGGGGTATATGACAGCGATGCAGATGAAGCGCTCAGCAATCGGTAAAGGTGTCGGACTGGCTTCGGCGGCGGTGCTCGCCATGGCTTTGGCCCTCGGCCCGCCCGCGGTCGCAGCAAGACCCAGCGCGCCGGGTGCGCCTGGCGCGGCCAGCGACTGGGTGACCGGTGACAAGGACGGTTTCGGGACGGCCCGCGGCACGTCCAGCAAGGTCTGGTACACGCTCAACAACGGGGAGTTGAGCGAGATCTACTACCCGCGTATCGACACGCCCAGCACGAGGGACACCCAACTCGTCGTCACCGACGGCAGCACGTTCACCGATCGGGAGACCACCGACACGATTCATTCGGTCCGGCTGCTCGATCCGCAGAGCCTGAGCTACCAGCAGGTCGACCGCGCGAAGTCGGGCAAGTACCTCATCACCAAGACGTACACCACCGACTCGGCGCGTTCGACGGTTCTCGTCGACATCGATTTCCGCTCGCTCACCGGGCAGGCCTACCAGGTCTACGTGCTGCACGATCCCGCCCTGACGATGACCGGCGACAACGACACCGGGTCGACTCAGCGCGGGGCACTCGTCGCCACGGACGGGACGACCAGCGACGCCGTGGTGCCCTCGAGCGACTTCCTCAAGACGTCGAGTGGCTACCAGGGCGCTAGCGACGGCTGGACGGATCTGGCAACCGACCACCAACTGGACTGGGCGTACACCGCCGACCAGCCCGGAAACGTCGTGCAGATCGGGCAGACGAGGCTGACCGGGCGCACCGGCCAGCAGCACCTCACCCTGGCGATCGGTTTCGGGGCGACGACGTCCGCGGCGCTGTCGACGGCGCGTGCATCGCTGGCGTCCGGCTTCGGTGCCGTGCAGCACGCGTACGCGGCGGGCTGGCACGGCTATCTCGCGTCCCTGAAGCCGGTCCCGCAGTCGGCATCGACGACCGAGTACCACGTCTCGCAGATGGTGCTTGCCGCCAGCGAGGACAAGACGTACCGCGGCGGCTTCGTTGCATCTCCCGGACGGCCCTGGGCGTGGGCGAATGTGCTGCAGTCATTGGCGGTCTACCACGCGGTCTGGTCACGAGACCTGTACGAGATCGCCACCGCCCTGATCGCGATGGGCGACCAGGCGGCGGCCAACCGGGCGCTCGACTACCTGTTCAACGTCCAGGAGCGTCCGGACGGCTCGTACCCGCAGAACAGCAGGCTGTCCGGTGAGCCGGTGTTCGGCGGCCTGCAGATGGACGAGGTGTCCTTCCCGACGGTGCTGGCCGGGCAGCTCGGCCGGACCGGTGCGGCCGACTGGCAGCACGTCCGCGCCGCCGAAGACTTCGTCGTCGCCAACGGGCCGAAGACGCCCGGCGAGCGCTGGGAGAACGCGTCCGGCTACTCGCCGGCCACGATTGCCGCCGAGATCGCAGGCCTGGTGGTCGGCGCCGACATTGCGCGGACGAACGGCGACACTGCTCGGGCCTCGCACTACCTGCAGGTCGCCGACTCGTGGCGCGACAACCTCGGGGCATGGACAGTCACGACGACCGGCTCGTACAGCAGCCAGCCGTACTTCCTGCGCATCACGTCTGACGGCAACGCCGATGCCGGGACGAAGATTCAGCTCTCCGACGGCGGACCGCTGATCGATCAGCGACTGGTCGTCGACCCGAGCTTC
>DASXRA010000004.1:0-11008 GCA_036506855.1 Jatrophihabitantaceae bacterium | reverse complement strand
CGACACCGTGATCCTCTATGGCGGCAACAACAACTGGTTCGCCGCGTACGCCTACTGGTACTTCAAGCTGTACGGCCACGACCAGGTCAAGCTGCTCGACGGCGGCCGCAAGAAGTGGGAACTCGACGGCCGCGAGCTGTCCAAGGACGCGGTCGAGCGGCCGGCCGCGACATACACAGCCAAGGACCAGGATCTGTCGATCCGCGCCTTCCGTGACGAGGCGGTCGCCGCCATCGGCAAGCTGAACCTGATCGACGTGCGGTCGCCCGACGAGTTCTCCGGCAAGCTGCTCGCGCCGGCCCATCTGCCGCAGGAGCAGTCACAGCGTGGCGGCCACATCCCGACCGCGCTGAACGTCCCGTGGAGCAAGGCCGCCAACGAGGACGGCACGTTCAAATCCGATGGAGATTTGGCCGATCTGTACGGATCGGCCGGCCTGGACGACTCGAAGGACACCATCGCGTACTGCCGGATCGGTGAGCGGTCGAGCCACACCTGGTTTGCGCTGCACGAGCTGCTCGGCCAGCCGAACGTCAAGAACTACGACGGATCCTGGACCGAGTACGGCTCGCTCGTGGGCGTCCCGATCGAAAAGGACGTCTGAGCATGTGCGGCGCTCCGGCCCAGGCACCCGATCTGCCCGCGCACGTCGACCTCAGCAAGGAGACGGTGATCTACGGGGTCGTGACCCAGGACGGCGCCCCGGTCCCGGGTGCGTACGTGCGGCTGCTCGACTCGACCGGTGAGTTCACCGCCGAGGTCGTCACCAGCGCGACGGGCGACTACCGGTTCTTCGCGGCCCCCGGCGACTGGACGCTGTCGGTGCTGCACCACGGCGGGTCGGCGCGCAAGGACGTGCACGCCGCCGGGCCCGGCCTGGTGGAGGCCCCCATCGTCCTGACCTGAGGCCGGTTGGTTTTGGCCGTTCGGACCGCTATAGGCGGTCCGGGCGGCCAAAACCGGATCAGTAGACGAGCGCCTGGGTGTCCGGGCGCAGCACCTCGTCGACGAAAGAGGCCGATCCGGCGACCCGGATGCCCTCGATCACGTCGCCCGGCTCGATCTCGCGCCGGGCGGCGCACTGCGTGCAGACGGTCAGCACGCCGCCGTCCAGAACCGCGTCGCGCAGCTGCGCGAGCGGCGACGCATGCGGCAGCTCGAAGTCCTCGGCCCGCCCCGCCAGCGCGAACCACGCCGCCTCGCCGGTGAGCCACAACGAGACCTCCGCCCCCGACGCTAGGGCTGTGGCCGCGACCATGAACGCCTGGTTGCAGCGCTCCGGATCGTCGGATCCGGCGGTGCACTTCACGACGAGTCGACGGGGTGCGGGTGTGGTCATGCAGATATCCTGCCCGCTATGGAGGCGACCTATCTCGCGATGCTCATCGTGACGTCGATCGGCATCGCCGTGCTGTCGCTGTACGCCATCTACAAACTCTTCGCCGGCCAGCGGTGACCGACACGACCGACCTGCGCGAGGGTGCGCCGCTGCACGACGCACTGCTCGCGATGCTGCCGCTCGTCGGTGTCTGGACCGGGACGGGCGGGGGCGTCGTCCCGTCGAGTGGCGCCGAGTTCGCGTTCCGGCAGCAGGCGAGGTTCGCGCACGACGGCCGGCCGTTCCTCGCGTACGAGTCGCGCGCCTGGCTGGTCGACGCCGATGGCGCCGACATCCGCCCGGCGTTTCGCGAATCCGGCTTCTGGCGTCCGGGCGTTGGGCCCGACGACGTCGAGGTCCTGACTGTGGCGATCACCGGGATCCTGCAGCTGTTCGCGGGCACCGCGGGCGACCAGCGCTGGGAGCTCGCGACCACCACCGTGTCGACGACGCCCACCGCGAAAGGCGTCGGCGGCGAGCGCCGTCTGTACGCGATCTCCGGCGACACGCTCGCGTACGCCACCGAACTGGCGCTGCCCGGGCAGGACTACGCGCCGCACCTGAACGCCACGCTGCGCAGGAGCTGACGGACGAGGGCCGCTAGCCCTGGCAGCGCTGGGTACGCGCGAGCCGATGCACGGGGTCGAAGCGGCTCGTCACGCGGTACTCGCCGGCTGCAGGCAGGGTGACGTTCAGCCAGCCGTTCACGTCGGACAGGCAGGCCCCGACCACCATCGTGCCGTCGGGATGCTGCACGGCGAGGTAGGGCGACCAGCGCACTCGCAGCCGTACCGATGTCTGCTCCGTCGCCGAGATCAGGATGCGCGTGGGCTCGACCCGGACGACCTGCGCTCCCTCGGCCAGCGGCGTGGAGCCGACGACCCGGTACAGCTTCCAGGACGGGTTCGACCACACGAGGTTCAGGTAGTCCAGGCCGCCGGCCACCAGCTTCGACTCGGCGACCGCGGAGTAGTCCAGCCGGGCGGCCGGGACGGCGACCCAGCCCACCGCGAGGTCGTGCAGCCACGTCCGGTAGGTCGCGGCGTTGAGCGCGTTGTCGCGGTAGAAGATCGGGTCGTTGGCGACGTCGGCCTGACGATCCCAGCCGCGAGCGAGCGAAGCCCGGTCGGCGAGGTAGACGGTGGCGAAGTGGTTTACGGGATCGAGCACCTCGACCCGCTGGCCGACCGCTCCGGGGCCCGCCGCGGCCTGCTCGTCGGCCAGCGCGGCGAGCAGCGGACGGTAGAACGTGGCCGTCGTCGACGGGTCGCGCGTCGCGGAGAGTTGCTGCACGAGGTCGGCCGTCGGCCAGATCGCGAGCAGCCCGAGCAGGACGCTCAGCAGGCTGCGACGCAGCGGTGAGTAGGCGACCGTCACCGGAACCGCGCAGATCCATGCCATGCGCGTCACGTTGTTGCCGATCGCGCCGGGCGCCACCAGGAAGATCGGCAGCGCCAGCATGAGCAGGAGTGCCGCGGCGCGCACGACCCGCGTGGGGCAGCACAGCGCGACCCCGATGCAGCACAGGCACGCCGGGATGAGGTCCGTCGGGTGGAACGGCATCTCGCCGGTACCCGGGAACAGCAACGCCATGGACGCGCCGAGGCTCGCGAGGAGCGCGGCGAGGGCCGCCGCGATTCGCCGCCTGGACGGATCGACCACAAGCACCGCCACCAACGTGAGGCCGAGGAACAGCCCCGCGAGCGGGCTGGCGAAATAGGCCACGGCAGCGAGCGGCGCGGCGAGCAGCGGACGCCGCACCTGTACCGCGAGCAGCGCGCCGGCGGCCAGCGTCACGCCGACGGCGAAGGTGACTCGTCCGTCGAGCAGGTTGGCCATCTCGGCGACCGAGAACGCCACCGCCCCGGCACGGGGCCGGCGAGCCGCGCCGACGAGCCGCGCGCTGATGACGCCGCCGACGACGGCTGCTGCCACGCCCGTGGCCCGCACCCCGAAGATCGCCATGGACGACGGGGTGAGCAGGCTGTACGTCGGCAGCGAGATGCCGCCGAACCAACCCGTCCACCACGAGACGTTGCCGGCTGAGCGAACGACGTTGGCTCGCGCGATCTGCGCCGCGAGATCGGGCGCGAGCGGACTCCACCCCAGGTAGCCCAGCGCGAGGACGGTGCCGACGATGACGGCCCACGACGCGGGGGAGAGCTGACTGGCGATGCGGCGAACCTGGCGCATGGCGGTCTCGCCCGCACGCACTGCCTCGCCGGTCATCGGCACCTTCACTGCGAACTGGACGCGGCGCTGCGACTCATCCGCGTGAGCCTGTGGCTCGGGAATGTAAGTATCGAGTAGGAGATTACGCGCCGGGTACGACACCCTCGGCGGTCAGGGGAGCGTGTTGCGCATAGTTCGGCCTCCGAGCTGGTCCGCGCATGGCGGGTCGGTTGGACGGACCGACGACTCGGAGGCCGGGTAGCTGTCGGGGTATTACTGCCGCCGGGAAGGCCCTGAATGCACCTTTACCGACGGTCGGCGCGCCGCCTTGGGCGGCGACATACCTCGCGTCCGGAACCTAGCGGCTAGCGGACAGCCACCTCACGTGTCCTAGAAGTACTCAACTCTGGACCACCTCCTTCCTCGTGTACCGGACACGCTACGGCCCACATCGGCGCTCCGGCAACGCCGTTTCGCTGACGGCGTGTCGGGTCAGAAGCCAGCGAGTTTCTGGACGGTCGCGACGAGGTCGAGGTCGCGCGGGTGCGGCCGCCCGTCGAGGTCGACGACGTCGACGGGGCCCCGGACGGTACCGGTGAGGAACACGGCGTCGGCGGCGTGCAGATCGTCGACGCGAGCCAGCGTGGTGGCCGTGCGCCAGCCGTTCTCGGCGGCGCGCTCGAACAGGCGCTGCTGGGTCGTGCCGGCGAGGATTCCGGTGCCGCCGAGCGGCGTCGTGTGCATGGTCTCGCCGAGCGTCCACACGACCGACGACGTCGGCGCTTCGAGCACCGAGCCGTCCGAGCTCACGAAGATCACGTCGTCGGCGCCGCGGCGGGCGGCCTCGCGTTGCGCCGCCATGTTGACGGCGTAGGAGATCGTCTTGACGCCGCCGAGCAGCCACGGCGCGCCGTCGAAGGCGTCCTGCCCGAGCCCGCGGGCAGCGTGATCGCCCGGATGCCGTCGCGGCGCTGGGCGGCGTATGCGGCGGGGATCGGGCCGATTGTGACGATTCCGGTCGGCGCGGCGCCCGGACGTCCGCGGGTGAGGAACCAGCGCATGCTGGCCTCGCCGGGCGCCTGCCAGGCGGCGGTGGCTTGGGCGACGAGTGCCTGCCACGCGTCCTCGTCGAAGTCGATGTCGAGGGCGGCGGCCGAGCGGCGCATCCGGGCCAGGTGCGCGCCGAGCTTGTCGATCGCGCCGTCGAGGACGCGGCAGCCCTCGAAGCACCCGTCGCCTCGGGTCAGCCCCACGTCGTCGGAATGCACCACCGGCGCCGCCGGGTCGACGAGCCCGACCCCCAGCACAGCCACCACCTGGTCCGCCACGCCGCCTTACGATAGACGGAATGGCTGCCGACACCGATCTCGCGACGCGACTGCGCTCTCGCGGTTTGCGGATGACCCCGCAGCGCGATCACGTGCTGGCAGCGGTGCGCGAACTCGGCCACGCGACTCCGGAGCAGATCGGCGAAGCCGTGCCGGGCGTCGACATCACGACCGTTTACCGGACGCTCGAGCTGCTCGAACAGCTCGGGCTGGTCCGGCACACGCATCTCGGCCACGGCGCGCCGACATTCCGGCCGGCTGACGACCAGCACGTGCACGTCGTCTGCCACACCTGCGGCCGGGTGATCGACGCGCCGGACTCGCTGGCCGACGAGCTTGCCGAGCGGCTACGCGACGAACAGGGCTTCCTGGTCGATCGCTCCCATTTCACCGTCTTCGGGCAGTGCAACGACTGCGTGGCCGCGGCCGGCGCCGCAGGCCCGGAACAAACCACCGCCGAGAAGCGATGAGCCTGACGTGACTGTTGTGCTGAGCGAGCAGGGCATCGACGCGGGCGTGCCGATGCATTACGGCGACCCCTTCCGCGAGCAGCGCGCGCTGGCGACATCGGCCGGGGTGATCGACCGCTCCAACCGCGACGTGCTGGTCGTGCCCGGTGAGGATCGCCTGCCGTGGCTGCACACGATCTGCTCGCAGCACGTGGCTGAGCTGGCCGACGGTGAGTCCACCGAGGCGCTCGTCCTGTCGCCGCACGGCCACGTCGAGCAGCACTGGCAGGTCACCGAGCTCGACGGCCAGGTCTGGCTCGACGTCGAGCCCGGCACAGCCGCCGACGTCCTCGGGTACCTGCAGAAGATGCGCTTCCTCAAGCGAGTCGAGCCCGCCGACGTCTCGGCCGACTGGGCGGTGCTCACCGTAGCCGGACCGTCCACTGTGGACGTTCTGCTCGCGGCCGGCCTGCCCGACCCGCGCGGGCGCGCGATTGCCTTGCCAGGCGGGGGATTCGTACGACTTACCGCCGTGGGCGCCGACGTGATCGTGCCGCGTTCTTCCGCGCCGTCGACCCTCGACGCTCTGCACGCCGCAGGCGCCGCACCGGCAGGCACGCTCGCTTTCGAGGCACTGCGCGTGGCGGCGCGGCGTCCGCGGCTCGGTTTCGAGACCGACCACCGCACCATCCCGCACGAGGTCGGCTGGATCGGCCGGGCGGTACACCTCGACAAGGGTTGCTACCGCGGCCAGGAGACGGTGGCCCGCGTGCAGAACCTCGGCAAGCCACCGCGCCGGTTGGTGTTACTGCACCTGTCCGGCGACACCGACGAGCTGCCGCCCGCCGGCAGCCCGGTCGAGCTCGACGGGCGCGCCGTCGGCTTTCTGGGCACCGCGGCGCAGCACTACGAGTTCGGGCCGATCGCCCTCGCCGTAGTCAAGCGCTCGCTGCCCGACGACGCGCCGCTGATCGTTGCCGGCCATCCGGTCGCCATTGACGCCGAATAGCGCGTGGAGCGCCGAGCGCAGGCGGCGGTGATCGCCGCTGTAGCTGCTGGCGGGGTCGCCGGAGCCGAGGCGCGCTACGGCATCGGCGTCGCGATGCCGCAGACCGATCGGCAGTTTCCGTGGTCGACGCTGACGGTCAACCTCACCGGCTGCCTGGCGATCGGCATGCTGATGGTGCTGTTGCTGGAGCTGACGTCGCCGCATCGCCTCGCCCGGCCGTTCCTCGGCATCGGGTTGCTCGGCGGCTACACGACGTTCTCGACGTTCTCCGTAGAGACCGAGCGACTCCTGCGGGCGCACCGCGCAGGCGTCGCGCTGCTCTACGTGACGGCATCGGCGATCGGCTGCATGCTGGCGGTGTGGACCGGTACCGCGGTGGCGCAGCTCGCCGGTCGAGCCGTCATGGATGCCCGTATGCGACGAGGTGAGCGATGAGCCTGTCCGGACCGGCCAAGCGGCTGACGATCATCATCGACGAGGACCACACCTGGCATCACAAGCCGCTGTGCCCCGAGATCATCAAGCGCGCGCATGCGGCCGGGCTCGCCGGTGCGTCGGCATTTCGCGGGATCGAGGGCTTCGGCGCGTCCAGTCGGGTGCACACGAGCCGCATCCTCAGCCTGCTCGGCAACCTGCCCGTCATGATCGTCATCATCGACACGGCCGAGAAGATTGCCGCGTTCTTGCCCCAGCTGGACGAGCTCGACGTGCGCGGCGTCGCCGCCATCGAGGACGTCGAGATCGTCCACCCAGGCCGGGCCGAGTGATCGCGTTGATGGTCGCGCTCGGCGCGCTGGTCGGCGCGCCCGCCCGTTACCTCACCGACCGCGCCGTCCAGTCACGGCATGAGTCGGCTTTCCCGTGGGGCACGCTGATCGTCAACGTGGTCGCCAGCCTCGTGCTCGGCGTGCTGGTCGGCGCAGCGTCCCGCGTCGATCCACAGGTCGCTGCCCTGGTCGGGACGGGATTCTGCGGAGCGCTCAGCACGTACAGCACGTTCAGCTACGAGACGATCCGGCTCACCGGCGACGGCGCCAGGCTCTACGCTGTCGCGAACGTCGCGTTGAGCCTGGTTGCCGGAATCGGGGCCGCTGCGATCGGCGTTTCGGTCGGCATGTTGTTCCGTTGACGCCCGGCCTCCGTCCGGACGATCGTGTTGGCACGAGACGAGGGGATGATGCGCGATGAGTGCTGCCGAGACCCTGCAGCCACTGCTACGCGCCGCGCTCGGCGGCGAACCCACAATCCGCCTGCGCTGCTGGGACGGTAGTGAGATCGGCCCCGCGGATGCGCCCGTGCAGCTGACCATCAAGCATCGGCGCGCGCTGCGCCGCTTGCTGTGGGCGCCGAACGAGCTGGGCTTCGCGCGGGCCTATGTGTCCGGCGACGTCGAGATCGAGGGCGACCTGTTCGAGGCGCTCGCCGAGGTGGGCCGGGCGTCGGATCCGAAGGCAGGGCCCGGCGTGGTGGTCGACGCCGAGCTGAGGCGCGCCATCGTCCGGGCCGCGCTGCAGCTGCGAGTCATCGGGCCGCCGCCGCGTCCACCGGTCGAGGAGGCGAAGCTGTCCGGACGCCGGCACTCGGTGCGGCGCGACGCGGACGCCATCGCCCACCACTACGACGTCGGCAACGACTTCTACGCGATCCTGCTCGGGCCGTCCATGACGTACTCGTGCGCGTACTGGGACGACGCGGCCCGCACCCTCGAGGACGCCCAGCTCGCCAAGGTCGACCTCGTTGCTCGCAAGCTCGGCCTGGCCGACGGCATGCGAGTACTCGACGTCGGATGCGGCTGGGGCAGCTTCGTCATCCATGCCGCCCGCACGTACGGCGTCCGGGCGGTCGGCATCACGCTGTCGAACGCGCAGGCCGACTACGCCCGCAAGCGCGTCGCCAATGAGGGCCTCGACGAGCTCGTCGAGATCCGGGTGCAGGACTACCGCGACGTACGCGACGGGCCGTACGACGCGATCGCGAGCATCGGCATGGCCGAGCACGTCGGGCACGCGATGCTGCCGACCTACTCCGCGGACCTGTTCGCGTTGTTGCGTCCCGGCGGACGGCTGCTCAACCATGCGATCTCTCGGCGTCCGGGCAATCCGCCGCAGTTCTCGAAGACGTCGTTCATCGACCGGTACGTGTTCCCGGACGGCGAGCTCGAACCAATCGGCGTGATGGTCAGCGCAATCGAGGGCGCCGGCTTCGAGGTCCGCGACGTGGAATCGCTGCGCGAGCACTACGCGCTGACCCTGCGGGCGTGGGTCGCCAACCTCGAACGTGACTGGGACGAGGCCGTGCGGCTGACCAGCGCCGGGCGCGCCCGGGTGTGGCGGCTCTACATCGCCGGATCGGCGCTCGCGTTCGAGGCCGGCCGGATCGGCGTCAACCAGGTGCTGGCCGTCAAGCCCGGCGCGGACGGCGCGAGCGGCATGCCCCGCACCCGCGAGGGCTTCGTCCGGTAGCGGTAGGTCAGGCAGGCGGGATCAGCCAATCCTCGGCGGGCCGTCTCGCGTCGGCCGCGGAGTCGAGCCAGTCGGCGAGCGCGTCGATGAGCGGGCCGGGATTGCGCCGGGAGCGCGAGAACGTCCGGCTGCTCGTGAACAGCAGCGGCGTCGGGTCCTGACCGGACTCCTCGGTGTGGCGCAGCAGTGGGCGGAAGTCCTCGATGTTCTCGGTGACGATTCGCCGGCCGGCCTGGCCCGCCCAGCCGAACAGCTCCTCGTCCGAAAGCGCGCGCAGGTCAGCCTGGTCGGCCACCGCGATCACGTCGTGTCCGCGCTCGCGCAGCGCCTGGGCGATGACCGGCGCGTGCATCTCGTCCAGGAGCAATGCCTCGGTCGCCGGCGCTCGCTCGCTGTCGCCTTCGACGCTCACGCGAGCAGTCGCTGCTCGGCCTGCCAGGCGGCCTCCGCCGCTGCCGACGCTTCGTCCGCTGCGCTGATCTCGGCGTCGATCTCGTCCGGATAGTCGGCGTAGTAGTGCATCGCGACGCCGACCTTTGCCTCAGGCAGGGCGAGCAGCTCGGCCGTTGCGGTGATGGCGCTCTCGCCGCGCTCGTCCAGCTCGCGCAGAACCTTCACGACTTCCCAGACGTCCGGTCCGAACGCGAGCGCCGCCCTTCGCCCGCTCGGACCGTCCTTGAACACCACGCCCGGGTGGTCGGCCATGCGCAGGCCCTCGTCGACCAGCCGCTGCGCGAGGCCGGAAGGCGTGGCGCCCGGGCTGGCGAGGGCGTGGCGGCGTAGCCGATCGAGCAGCTTGGCGTCGAACCTGATCGACAATGGCGCAGTCATGTAGCGCATCGTAGCGGTTGCGCTACACGCGCTCCGGTCCGGCGCAGTCGGGGACCATGTCGAGCATGGAGCCTGAGCTGCTTGATCCGGACGGTCCCGTCGATCCGACCGTGTCGCCGTCCCCGGCCGAGGATGCGGCCCGCCCGGGCCGGTTCACCCTGATGGCGCCCGGGTGGACCCCGCCGGTGGAGCAGGTCACGCAGGCACTCGGCCTGTGCTTCACCGCGTCCGGCCTCGTGGTCCTGGTGACGTCGGACGGTGCGGGCTGGACGCTTCCCGGCGGGACGGTCGAGGCCGGCGAAGCGATCGCGGCCACGCTGATCCGCGAGGTTACCGAAGAGGCATGTGCTCGGGTTCTGCGCTGCGAGTACCTGGCGTGTCAACACGTTGCGGATCCGCTGAATCCGGACGGACTGCGCAGCTACTACCAGACGCGCTGGTGGGCCCGCGTCGAACTCGACCCGTGGCAGCCCCGGCACGAGATGGTCGGGCGCCGGATTCTCGCGCCGGACGACGTGCTGCCGACGCTGTTCTGGCGGAGCAAGGAAATCGCCGCGCGCCTGCTCGGACTGGCGCGCGACGCCGATCAACGCGACCGCCTGGCCCATCCGCCAGTCGAATAGGTTTCCCGACTGGCCGGAGCCCGTACTGGCCGCGATCGACGGGCGGGAGCACCATGGTGAACATGAAGAACGGTCACCCGCTGTTGACGATCGTGCTGGGCGTCGTCGGACTGGTCGTCGTGGGCGCCATCGCCTGGTGGGTGGTCACGGCCGTGCTGGGTCTGCTGTTCTACCTGGTCATCGGAGCCCTCGTCGTCGGCGGCGCCGCGTACCTGTACGGCAAGACGAAGGGTTCGATCACCGGTCGCGGCCGGTAACTCTGACGCGATCGCGCAACGGTCCCCGGCCTGAGACCGGGGACCGTTACGCGATCAGGGCAGATCAGACGGAGGCGAGTTCGTCCTCGTCGCCCCGGGGCGTGAGTGCCGGCACGCGAGCTTCGGCAGCGTCCTCGGCGTCGATCGACACGTGCGGAGTGATCTTCTCCAGCGACTTCGGGTAGAACCAGTTCGCCTTCCCGAGCAGGTGCATGATCGACGGCACCAGGATCGTGCGCAGCAGGAACGCGTCGAGGAAGATCGCGCTGGCCAGGCCGATGCCGAACAGCTTGATCGCCCGCAGATCGCCGAGCACGAAGCCGCCGAAGACAGCCATCATGATCAGCGCGGCAGCAGTGATGATGCCGCCCGTCTCAGCCTGGCCGACCGTGATGGCGCGCCTGTTGTCCTTGGTGTGCACCCATTCCTCGTGCATCCGGCTGACCAGGAACACCTGGTAGTCCATCGACAATCCGAACAGGATCGCGAAGAACATGAC
>DASXRA010000003.1:0-5580 GCA_036506855.1 Jatrophihabitantaceae bacterium | reverse complement strand
GGCCGGCGTCGTCCAGCGCGTGACAGCTCGCGTCGGGGTACCGGTCGAGGGCGTCGAAGGCGTCGAGGTAGCCGACGATCCGGTCCCGCCGGCCGGCGACGAGGGTGGCCGGGCCGCGGTATGCCGCCGGCACGTGCTCGTCCGAGAGGCGATAGCCGGTCGATCGCAGCAGGCCGAGGTAGTCCTCGTCGCTCGGCGCGTTGACCGTGAACGCATCCAGGACGCGCCGCGCGACGGACCGCGACTGGCGTCCGACGCCGTGCGCGAAGTGCTCACGCAATGGCTCGGGCACGTCGTCGAGCCAGGGCGGTTGCGGGGTCGAAGGCACCAGTCGCGCCAGGTTGCGGTCTGCGGGCCGGATCTTCACGCCGGCGCACACGAGCAGCAGGCCCTCGACGCGCTCGGGATCTCGCCGCGCCAGGCCCGCTGCCAGATACCCGCCGTAGGAGCACCCGGCCAGCAGATATGGGTCCGGTCCGAGGGCTGCGTCGACGGTCTCACGGACCGCTTCGAGCACAGCGTCGGAGTTCGGCGTGACCGCCGCTGACCGCCCGGTGCCCGGAAGGTCGACGTAGATCCGCCACCGCTCGGCTCGGCGAAAGCGGGCTCGAACGCGAGTTCTGTGACGCCACCGTCCAGCCCGAACCACGGCAGCAGGACGATCGGACGACCCGCGCCGCGTTCGCGAACCGCAAGCACCATCGGCCCAGTCGATCACGTCCTCGTGGCCGAGACCCGCGGCGTTCGCGCTCGGCTGATCGGTCAGCCCGGCAGGCCGAGGAACTCGACGGATTCCTCGCGCATCTGCACCTTGCGCACCTTGCCGGTGATCGTCATCGGGAACTCGTCGACGAGACGTACGTAGCGCGGGATCTTGTAGTGCGCCAGCTTCCCAGTGCAGTACTCACGCAGCGTGTCGGCGGTTACCGGCACCGCCCCGGGCCGCAGCTGGATCCAGGCCATCAGCTCCTCGCCGTACTTGTCGTCCGGGACGCCGATCACCTGCGCGTCGAGGATGTCGGGATGGGTGTAAAGGAACTCCTCGATCTCACGCGGGTAGATGTTCTCGCCGCCCCGGATCACCATGTCCTTGATCCGCCCGGTGATGCTGATATAGCCGTCGTCGTCCATGACGGCCAGGTCACCGGTGTGCATCCAGCGGGCCTGGTCGATCGCATCGGCGGTCTTCTTCGGCTCGTCCCAGTAGCCGAGCATCACGCTGTAGCCGCGTGTGCAGAGCGCCCCGGGCGTACCCCGAGGTACGGTCACTCCGCCCTCCGGGTCGACGATCTTCACTTCCAGGTGCGGGTGTACCTGGCCGACCGTCGACACGCGCCGTTCGATGCTGTCGTCGACCCTGGTCTGGGTGGACACCGGTGACGTCTCGGTCATGCCGTAGCAGATCGAGACCTCGGTCATGCCCATCCGCTCGATGACCTGCTTCATCACCTCGACGGGGCAGGGTGATCCGGCCATGATCCCAGTGCGCAGGCTGGACAGGTCGTGCGTGTCGAAGGACGGGTCGGACAGCTCGGCGATGAACATCGTCCGCACGCCGTACAGCGACGTGCACTGCTGCGCGTCGACGGCCGCCAGGGTCGCCGCCGGGTCGAATGCCGGCGCCGGGATCACCATGCAGGCGCCGTGGCTCGTGGCCCCGAGGTTGCCCATGACCATGCCGAAACAGTGGTAGAACGGCACCGGAATGCAGATACGGTCGTTCTCGGTGTATCCGCACAACTCGCCGACGAAGTACCCGTTGTTCAGGATGTTGTGGTGGCTGAGCGTCGCGCCCTTGGGGAAGCCGGTCGTCCCCGACGTGTACTGGATGTTGATCGCGTCGTCAGGGCTGAGTGTCGCCTCGATCTCGGCGAGCGGAGTGCTGTCGGCTGCGCGGCCGGCCGCGACGAGTGAGTCCCACTCGTCGCGGCCGATCAGGATGACATCGCGCAGCTCGGCGCACGACGGCCACACCTCGGCGATCATCGCCGCGTAGTCCGACGTCTTGAAGCTCGGTGCCGCGATCAGCGTCCGGATGCCGGCCTGTTGCAGCACATAGGTCAGTTCGTGCGAGCGATATGCCGGGTTGATGTTGACGAGGATCGCGCCGAGTTTGGCCGTCGCGTACTGCACGAACGTCCACTCGGCGCAGTTGCGCGACCAAATGCCGAGCCGGTCGCCTTTGCCCACGCCGAGGTCCAGCAGCCCGAGCGCGACTGCGTCGATCTCGGCGGCCAGCGCACGGTAGGACCATCGGCGCCCGGTCGCGCACTCGACGAGAGCGTCGCGCTCGCCGAATCGCGCGACCGCGCGTTCGAAATTTGCCCCGATCGTCTCGCCCAACAGGGGCGTGGTCGAGATTCCGGATGCGTAACTCGGCTCTGCCATGGCGACGCCCTCCTGGCGGAAGCGTCGCGCAGGTGGCTACTGCTTGTCGAGTACCGCCTCGGCCTCGATGTTGATGGTGACCTTGTCGCCGACGACGACGCCGCCACCCTCGATCGCGGCGTTCCAGCTGACGCCGAAGTCGTGCCGGTTGATGACAGCGGTCGCGCTGAGGCCCAGGCGAGTGCCGCCCCACGGGTCGTCCCCGAAACCGCCGATCTCGACCTTCAGGACGATCGGCTTGGTGACGCCGCGAATCGTGAGCTCGCCGTCGACCAGGAAGTCATCGCCGTCCGGCCGGATGCCCGTCGAGCGGAATGTCATCTTCGGGCTGGTCTCGACGTCGAAGAAGTCGCTGCTACGCAGGTGGTTGTCGCGCTGCTCGGTGCCCGTCGTGATGGACGACAGCTCGATCTCGGCCTCCGCGTAGGAGTCGAGCGGGTTCGAGGCGGTCTTGATGGTGCCGGTGAACTTCTCGAACTTGCCGCGAACCTTCGACACCATCAGGTGCCGGGCTACGAAGCCGATCTCAGTATGAGCCGGGTCGAGGCTCCAGGTTCCGGTGACGTATCCAGGGATTCTGACAGCCGTGGTCATGTGTTCCGCCTTCCTCGTGGTGCCTGTAGTTGAAGGCTAAACTATTCTCGGCGCAACCGCATTCCCGCAAGGTGGGTGATACCTAGGTCACGCTCTAGCTGTCGTAGTCGACGGTGACCTGGTCGGTGAGGGGGGTCGACTGGCAGGTGAGAACGAAGCCGTCCTCGAGCTCGTCGTCCTCGAGGGCGAAGTTGCGGCGCATGTGCACCTCACCGTCGATGAGCTTCGCGCGGCACGTCCCGCAGACGCCGCCCTTGCAGGCGAACGGCAGGTCGGGGCGGGCTCGCTGGGCGCCTTCCAGGATCGTCGCCGACCTCGGGACGGCGACCACGGTCGAGCGCCCGTCGAGCACGACCGTGACCTCGCACGCCGGGCCCTGCGGCGCGTCGTCGTGGGTGGCCGGCGGCGGCGCGACGTCCTCGACGTAGAACAGCTCCTGGTGGATCTTGGCGTTCGGCACACCGAGCTCGGCCAGCACCTGGCGGGCGTCGCTGACCATCCCGTACGGGCCGCACAGCCACCAGTGATCGACCTCGCCGACGTCGCACATCGTCGGCAGCAGTCGGTGCAGGCGCTCGGCGTCCAGCCGGCCGCTGAACAGCTCGACCTCGCGGGCCTCGCGAGAGAGCACGTGCACCAGGTTGAGGCGTGCCGGGTAGGCGTCCTTCAGGTCGGCGAGCTCGTCGGCGAACATGACGGTGTCGGCCCGGCGGTTGCCGTAGAGCAGCGTGACGCGCGACTCGGGGTTGCGCAGTACCGAGGCGGCGATCGACATGAGTGGCGTGATGCCCGATCCCGCGCCGATCAGCACGTGCCGTCCCGGTGTCTCGACATCGGGCACGAAGCGGCCGGACGGCGGCAGCGCCTCGACGTCGTCGCCTTGCTTGACGTCATGCACGAGCCACGACGACACGGCGCCGCCGGCGACCTCGCGAACCCCGATCCGCGGCGCGGCACCGGCGGGCGCGCAGATCGAGTACGAACGGCGCGCCTCGGCCCCGTCGACGAAGCGGCGCACGGTCAGTGACTGGCCCGGCCGGAAGGCTACGTGCGCATCGAACGTGATCGCGACGGCGTCGTCGCACAGGCGATCGACCCGGGCGACGCGCAGCTTCCGGAATCCCGCCATCAGATCGCCTTGATCTGCTCGAACGGCTCGCCGCACACGGTGCATCGGCGCAGCGCCTTGCAGGCCGTCGCGCCGAACCCTGACACCTCGACGGTGGCGGCGGACCCGCACCGCGGGCAGTTGACCTGCTGTGGGCGGCGGCTCAAGGTCAGCGGCACCGGATGAGGCGGCGCGGCGCCCGGGGGAGCGATGCCGTGCTCGGCCAGCTTGCGACGCCCGTCGGCGCTGATCCAGTCCGTGGTCCATGCCGGGCGCAGCACGGTACGGACGTCCACGTCGTCGAACCCGGCTTGTTCCAGTTGGCGCACCAGGTCGGCGCGGATCGCGCCCATTGCCGGGCATCCCGAGTACGTCGGCGTGATCTCGACGATGACGTGGCCGGCCTCGACCGTCACGTCGCGCAGGATGCCCAGATCGCCGATCGTCAGCATCGGCAACTCGGGGTCTTTCACCGACTCGGCGACTGCGCGGGCGCTCACCATGTCGCGTCCGGATGTGCGCGCGCGATGCTCTGCATCTCGGCGAGCAGCGCAGCCATCGTCTCGGTGTGCCCGCCGTCGCGGCCCGAATTGCCCGGCGCGCTGTCCGGGACGACGAGGCCCGCGGCGTCGAAGACCTGCGCAATCACGTCGTCGAACTCGGCGCGAAGCTCGACCTCGTGCGGCTCGAACAGCTCGGCGACATAAGGCCAAACGTCGCCGACGGCTGCCGACATCCGCTCGTGCGACAGGTCGGTGCCGTCGCCGAGCCGCACCGCCCAGCCGGCGGCGTAGTCGCGGTGATAGGCCAGCTCCTTGACGCCCTTGGCGGCAATGGCGGCCAGCACCGGGTCGGGGGAGTCGACGAGCCGCGTGAGGATCGCGAGGCGCCACGTCGAGAAGACGAACAGTCGGACGATCTCGTGCGCGAAGTCGCCGCGTGGAAGCTCGGCGAGTCGCACGTTGCGGAACTCGTGCTCGTCGCGCAGGTACGCGAGCGTGTCTTCCGTGCCGCTGCCGCTCACCTGGGCCGAGCGGCTGAGCAGCAGGCGTGCCTGCCCGAGCAGGTCGAGCGCGATGTTGGCGAGCGCGACGTCCTCCTCGAGCTCGGGCGCGCGGCGGATCCATTGCGAGAGCCGCTGCGCAAGGACGAGCGCGTCATCGCCGAGGTGGAGCGCGCGTGGCGTCACAGGTGGGCGACTCCGTCCGGGACCTCGTAGAAGGTCGGGTGCCGGTATGCCTTGTCGGCGGCAGGGTCGAAGAACGAATCCTTCTCCGCCGGCGACGACGCCGTGATCGCCGCCGACGGCACGACCCAGATGCTCACCCCTTCGAGCCTGCGCGTGTAGACGTCGCGCGCGTTCCGCAGCGCCATCGCCGCGTCGGGCGCGTGGATGCTGCCGACGTGCGCGTGCGAGAGCCCCCGCTTGCTGCGGACGAAGACTTCCCAGAGCGGCCACGTGCGCGTCATGCCGCGTGCTTCTCCGCGTA
>DASXRA010000002.1:0-1717 GCA_036506855.1 Jatrophihabitantaceae bacterium | reverse complement strand
GTAGTTGCCCCCTCCGCTGCAGCCCGACGTGCACCCGCGCACGTCGATCTCGCGCGCCGCGGGCAGCGACAGGAGCTTGTTGTTCGCCACCGAGATCTTGCCGGTGAAGATCACATGGGTCGCGTTGGGGAAGACCGCGGTATCGGGTGAGAAGTCGGCGCAGTTGACGTACACGTACTGTTCGGTGACGGGCGTCGAGCTCGTATTCAGGCCGTTGCAGGCGCTGCCGCTCAGCACCCGGTACCCGCTCGGCGCCGCGCCGGTGGTGAGCGCGTAGGCGCTGGCGTGGAAGGTCGTGATCTGCTCGCTTCCACCATTCAAGGGGTCGCCGTTGTACTTGTTGTCCGCCCCCACACGTGACATGGGCAGCGCGGCTGTCGCGGCGGGGGAGATACCGGTGTTCGAGACGGCGCCGCCGCGGCCACCTATGGCCAACCCGTAGATGCCGATGATGCCGGGGCTGCCATCGGAGCTGGCCTTGGCGGTGATGCTCGTGCCCCCGCCGCCCGCAACGGGAAGCGCGGTGCCGTAGACGACGTAGCCGGTCGCGTTCTCGTTCGTCGTACACGGCTGGTAGCTGCCGAAACCACCCACGGTCGCGCCGACGACGCCGGCGCTGTCGGCCTGGATGACGCCAGGTTTCGAGGCGCCGGACGACTCGACCAGGACGCCGCCACCCTGGCTACCGCCGCCGCCCTGCGAAAGCACGCTGCAACCGACGCGCTCCAGCAGGAGCAGCGCGGCGACGCGATCGGGGTTCGGGCCTGTTGTGCTGCGCACGACCGAGCTGGCACCTGTCGACGACGAGGCGATGCCCATGATGCCCGAGAAGATGGCGCCGTTCGTCCGCCGGACCGTGACCTTCATGCGCTCGCACTGCGACGTCGCGGCCGTCCCGTCGTTGACACCCGTGCCCCCGGCGAAACGGCTGTCCCTGATCTCCGAGGCCGGCACCGGGTACTGGATCGTGACCTCGTATGGCGACGCGCCGGTTGCGGTGAGCGGAGGAATCGACGTGATGCTCGTGCAGTAGGGTGCGCTCCCGGTGAGTGGCAGGCTGTCGCAGTCGAGCGCGGTGGCGGCGGGAAGGTCGCTCAGGTTCGAGCGGAGCGAGTTCAACGCCGCGTTGCATGCGCCCCGCGGATCCGACGTGGCCGCCGCGTTGCCATGTCCGGACAGGTAGTAGCCGGCCGCGAGGGATGCCAGATCGGTGGCCGACTGGCTCTGGCGACGGGTGTTCCGGAGCTGGCCGAGGTCGATGACGATGGACGCGATGACCAGGATCGCCACCATGGTGAGCGCGACGAAGATGAGCACCACGCCGCGTTCGTCGGTGTTCGACCGGTGTGGGCGTGCTGGTCTCATCCGGACGTCTCGGCCTTCGCCGTCGCTCGGGCGACGAGGTTGACGTCGATCGTCGGCCAGACCGCCAGCTCGATCTTGGCCGAGCGGGTGGCGCGCACCTGCACGCGCAGGCCGTTGTCGCTGCTGCTGTACTGCGGGTAGGTGTCGTCGAAGCACGGCTCTGCAGTGCCGCTGGCAGTATTCGTCGAGAACGTGCCGGCCGAACCCGAGTAGACCTTGCCGTTCGACGTCGCGGACTCGCTCTGCACCAGCGCGACGCACACATCGCCTGCAACGAGATCGCCGCCCGACCGGGCGACCACCATGTCGAGCACGTTGCTGGCCCACGTGCCGCTCGCCCACGATTGGGAGG
>DASXRA010000001.1:0-3957 GCA_036506855.1 Jatrophihabitantaceae bacterium | reverse complement strand
TGGGCGAGGCCGACGGCGGCGCCGGTAACGGCTCGCCGACAGCCCGCGTCGGGGCTGAACGCAGCCCGGGGTGGGAACTCACGGAGCGAGAGCGTCAGATCGCGGACCTGCTCGCCGCCGGCATGTCCAACGCGGCGATCGGCCGCACGCTGCTGGTGTCCACCCGGACTGCCGAGACGCACGTGCGCCACATCATGGACAAGCTGGGCGTCTCGACTCGTACGCAGATCGCGGTATGGGCAGCGGCCGGCGGCGCCGGCCCCGAGGCGGCGGCGCTGAATACGTAGTCGGCTGCGGGTTTCGCCGGATGTCCGGCTGCCCGAGCCGACTCATGCTCGGCATGTGGTCACGGCTGGATCGGACGAGTCGCAAGCCGCCGGCGTGCGCGTATTCGTCGCCGAGCGCGACGTCGCCGGCGTGACCGCGGCACGTATCGGTGACGTCCACCGGGCTCTGGGCGCGGCTGCACGTCGGGTTACGACGCCGGACCACCCGGTCAGCTACCTGCGAACCATCTACATCCCCGGCGAGAACCGCTGCATCTGCATGTTCCAGGCATACGACGCCGCCACCGTCGCGCTCGTCAATGACACGGCGCAGGTGCCGCTCGGGCTGATCGCGGAGTCCATCGAGTTCCGGGTCGAGGCGGCAGCAGCGGCGGCACAACCGTGACCGCCGTACCGCACGTCGCCAAGGTTGACACCACGGTCGTGTCGCCCGATACGCGCGTCCGGCGACACTCGAAGCGCCGCCCTTCCGGTGAGCCGCCGCCGCTGCCTCGCGCGATCAATGCGTCCGGCAAGTGGTGGCTCGCGTTTGCGCTGTCGGCGGTGGCGCTGTGGATCACCGTTGTGCTGACCCGACGCACCGGCGTGACGCTCGACGCGATCGACCATGCCCTGCTCGAGCGCATCGTGATGCTGCGCTCGGCGTGGCTCACCAGGGTGGCGAAGGTCGTCAGCGCCCCGGCGACCGGACCCGCCCTGCAGGGCTTGTGGCTGGCCAACCTGGTAGTGCTGCTGTTCTGGCGCCGCTGGCGACACCTGATCGTGTGGCTCGGCGCGGGGCTCGTCGTCGACAACGGGACCGCCGCCATCGCCGGCGTCATTCACCGCCCGCGTCCGTTCGGCGTCGAGATCCTGGGCGGGTGGACCGGCTTCGCGATGCCGTCGCTGCCGTTGGCGGTGCTCGCCGCGTTCTCGATCAGCACGCTGTACTCGACTGTCCCGGCGGGACGGCCGCGCCAGCTCGGCAAGATCGTGGTCGCGGTCGTGCTCACCCTCGTAGCCGCAGCACGCCTCTACCTCGCCCAGGACTCGCCGAGCGATGCGCTGTTCGGCGTCGTCCTAGGTGTGACGGTGACACTGCTGGCTTTCCGGATCTTCGCTCCCAACGACGTGTTCCCGGTGACGTATCACCGTGGCCGAGCCGCGCACCTGGACATCGACGAACGGCGGCACGCGGCGATCGTGCGCGCGCTCGAGGATCAGCTCGGCCTGATCGCGATCGAGGCGAAGCCGTTCGGTCTGGCCGGCTCCGGCGGCTCGACACCCTTGCGGATCAAGGTCAAAGGCGATCCCGACACGTACGTCTTCGGCAAGCTCTACGCGGCAACGCACCTGCGCGCCGATCGCTGGTACAAGCTCGGCCGGACACTGCTGTACGGCCGCCTCGAGGACGAGAAGGCGTTCAACACGGTGCGCCGGCTCGTCCAGTACGAGGACTACGCGCTGCGCTTGCTGCACTCAGCGGGCCTGCGGGTGCCCGAGCCGTACGGGATCGTCGAGCTCACTCCCGAGCGGGAGTACCTGCTGGTCATGGAGTTCTTCGCCGGAGCGACGGAGATCGGCGAGACCGACATCGACGAGAGCGTGATCGACCAAGGCCTGCTCGCGATTCGCCGCATGTGGGAGGCAGGGCTGGCGCACCGCGACATCAAGCCGGCCAACCTGCTCGTCCGTGACGGGCGGCTGCTAATCATCGACTCGGCCTTCGCGCAACTGCGTCCCAGTCCGTGGCGGCAGGCCGTCGACCTGGCGAACATGATGCTCGTTCTCGCGCTGCGCACCGATGCGCCGCGGGTGTACGCCCGGGCCCGGCAGTATTTCGACGACGAGGAGATCGCCGAGGCATTCGCGGCGACCCGCGGGCTCACCATGCCGTCGCAGCTGCGCCGGATGCTGCGCTCCGAAGGCCGGGACCTGCACGCCGAGTTCATCACGCTCATGCCGTACCGGCTGCATCCGGTGCGGATCCAGCGCTGGAGCTTACGGCGGGTAGGGCTGAGCCTCGTGGTGATCTGCGGCGGGGCGCTCGCCGCGACATTCGCCGTCCAGCTCATCGTCAAGAGCCCGCTATGAAACGACTCGCGGTGCTCGCCTGCGCACTCCCCCTGCTCGCGGGCTGCGTCAATGTCCACCTGGGCGGCACCGACGCCGTGCCGACCTGCGATGCGGGCGGGCGCACGTCCGACCCGTACAGCGCCGGCGTCGTGCTGATGGCGCAGTCGGTACCGAGCGCATCGTTGTTGCCGTGCATCGGCGCTCTGCCGATCGGCTGGAGCTTCCATCGGCTGGACGCGACCGATCGGTCCGCCCGGTTCTGGCTGAACTACGATCGCGAGGGCCGCCAGGCCGTCAGAGTGGCCCTCGACCCCGACTGCGATGTGCGCGGCGCGACGGAGTCGGCCAGCGAGCAGCCCGGGACGCGACACTACGAGCGGGTCGAACCGGCCCGGTCGGGGTATCGCGGCGAGCGCTACTACGTCTACCCCGGCGGGTGCATCACCTATCACTTCGAGCTGCACGGCAAGACCGGCGCGCAGCCGTTGACCGCGGTGCTCAGCGGCCTGGGCTTCGTCACCCGGGACGCGCTGCGCCAGATGGTGCACGACTACAGCGACGGCCGGTTCGAGCTGGACCCGACGGCGCCGGCGCATCCCGCACCATCCGATTCGACGCACGGCTAGGACGGTAGCGATGACCAGCGTCTCCACGACCCCCGACACACCAACCGCAGCCGCGCGGCGACGCTGGCAGCGCGCGATGCGGATCGCCGCGCCCTTGGTGTCACTGGCGATCGTCGCCCTCGTGTTCTGGTACTTCTTGCCGCAGTTCACGAGCATCTCGGCAGTCTGGGCGTCCATCCGATCGATGAGCTCGTGGCAACTCGGCCTGCTCGCCCTCGCCGCGTTGTGGAACCTGGCTACGTATTGGTTCGTGATGGTGTCGACCATGCCGGGCCTCACCTACGGGCAGGCAGCCGTCGTCACCGAATCCAGCACGGCGGTGTCGAACACCATCCCTGGCGGCGGTGCCCTCGGCATCGCCATGAGCTACAGCATGTATTCGTCGTGGGGGTTCTCGCGCTCGCGTAGTTCGGTGTCGTTGCTTGCGGCCGGCGTATGGAACAACTTCGCCAAGCTCGCCATGCCGGTGCTGGCACTTGCGCTGCTCGCGTTCACCGGTGGAGGCGGCGGGAGTGGACGGATCATCGCGGGCGCGCTCGGCATCGCCGGTCTGGTCGGAGCGGTAACCGTCTTCACGCTCCTGCTGCGCAGCAAGGAGTCGGCTCGCCGCATCGGCCTCGGCGCGGCACGGGTCGCTTCGACGCTGCTGCGAACGCTTCGTCGCCCGCCGGTGCACGGCTGGGAGCTGGCCACCATGAAGTTCCGCGACCGCACGATCCTGTTGCTGCGCGCGCGCTGGATCCGGATCACGTTCACGACGCTGGTCAGCCACCTGTCGCTGTTCCTGGTCCTGCTGCTCGCACTGCGGTTCGTCGGAGTCTCGGAGGGCGAAGTGAGCTGGGCCGAGGCGCTGGCCGTCTTCGCCTTCGCCCGGCTGCTCTCCGCGATCCCGTTGACGCCAGGCGGCCTCGGTGTCGTCGAGCTCGCGCTGATCACCGGCCTCGCCGCGGCAGGCGGCGTGCGCGCCGAGGTCGCAGCCGGCGTGCTGG